>JAKLQB010000843.1 GCA_022013615.1 Desulfobacterales bacterium
ACGGGCCATGGGCTGGAATGATGAAGCCTATTATTTGTTTTATTGATGACTCCAAGTTTGAACACGACCTTGTTCAGAATGAAATTGCCCTCAGTGCCCCTGAATTGGAGTTTGTTCAGGCATACACCTTTGAGGAGGCAAGAGAGAAACTTGGCACAAAGGCTCCTGCACTTTTTCTCCTTGATCTTTGGGGGAAGGATGAGGATGTGCGTGATCCCCATATTTCTCCAAAAGAAGATCTCAAAATGAAGATCAATAATTTCCCTTCTTTGGACGATGTCTATAAGGGCCTGGATGACTTTAAAGGAGACTTGGCCAATGAATATCTGAAGAGGCTTTTTACCATTGTTGATGGCTGGCGGACGCTTTTCGAGGGAGTATGCGACCGAATCGGGCAGAACAGAAAATACGGGCTTTGGAATCTTCGCCAGGTGAGGGAAAATTACCCTGGCATTCCCGCAGTTTTTTATACCAGAAAATCATTGATCAACGATGCCGTTGCCATGTTCAAAGCCGGAGCTGATGGCCTCTTTATCAAGCCCACCGGATCTAACGACGCAGAGACGCGTCGCCTCACCAGAGAATATGCCCCGCAATTGATCGAGGAGTTGAAAAAGATCAAAGACTCAAAAATTAATCACTCATGAAATCCTCCCCGCCTTTCCCAAAATAGAGTATGTTTTGAAAAACGCACAAGGACTTCCCTGAACATCCAGCAATTCTAATTATGGCTTTCATCTGGCAGGGCCTAAAGGTCATAATGAGAATTGCCCCTGAACAGCCTCAAGAGCCCCAACAGCAGCTCCGAACAACTGCCGAATCGAAGCCAAGAAAAGATATGAAAACTTGCCTGAGTACATTGACAAAGCTTTTCCTGATGCTTAAAGTTCGCATATGTTTGTTATCTGAGAGTAAAAAGATCGCGTTTCACAGGAGTAGATTGTGGTCCAGGTTGAGGTAATGAAAGCGGAAAGCCCAGAAAAAAAGATCGGAGAGGATTCCCAGGAGGAATTGAAGGAACAACCCAGTGAAAGGGACAAGGAAGGTGATAATGAGGAGAGGGAGATCCCTTTGGAGAAAATGACGAAGGGACAATTGCTGAACAGGGTGAAAGAGGTTCAGGAAACTGTGGACAAAAATTTTGATCTTTATGTCCGCTCCCAGGCAGAGATTGATAACTTGAAAAAGAGGTTCCAGAAAGACAAAACGGAGCTGTGCAAGTTTTCCAACGAATCACTGATAAAAAATTTGTTATCTGTGGGGGATAACCTCGAAAAGGCCATTGCCCATTCAGATAATGACAACTCATTAGATGCTCTCAGAGAAGGTGTAGAATTGACGTTGAAGGGGTTGATGGATACCCTGGAAAGGGAGGGGTTGGAATCAGTAAAAGCTCTGGGTGAGCCCTTTGACCCCAATTTTCATGAGGCGGTTTCAGAGCTGCAAGATAACTCGGCGAAACCGGGCACGGTCATTCAGGAACTTCAAAAAGGGTACATTCTCAATCACAGGCTCATTCGACCCGCTATGGTTATTGTGAGCAAAAATGATGAATAGATTATTAAGGCCGGGTATTGGGCATAAAAATATTTTAAAAGCTATCAAGAAAAAAGCTGTGGATTTAAGGAGATAAAAAAATGGGAAAACTAATAGGCATTGATTTAGGAACAACCAATTCGTGTGTTGCTGTAATGGAGGGCGGGGATCCTGTTGTAATTGCCAATGCAGAAGGAAGCAGGACAACCCCTTCCATAGTTGCCTTTACTGAGAGCGGAGAGAGGCTGGTAGGCCAGACCGCGAAAAGGCAGGCCGTTACCAACCCTGAAAATACTGTCTTTGCGGTCAAGAGACTTATTGGTCGAAAGTACGATTCATCTGAGGTGCAAAATGATATCAAGATCCTTCCCTACAAGATTAGCAAGGCATCCAATGGGGATGCAAGTGTTTCTGTCAGAGGGAAGGATTACACCTCCGCTGAGATATCTGCCATGATACTTCAGAAGATGAGAGAGACAGCAGAGGATTATCTTGGGGAAAAAATAACTGAAGCCGTGATCACTGTGCCCGCCTATTTCAATGACAGCCAGAGACAGGCTACCAAGGATGCCGGGCGTATTGCCGGCCTGAAAGTAGAAAGGATTATAAATGAGCCGACAGCGGCAGCCCTCGCCTTTGGGCTGGACAAAAAGGGAGACCGAAAGATTGCGGTATTTGACCTGGGAGGCGGCACCTTTGATATATCAATTCTTGAAATAGGCGATGGTGTTTTTGAAGTCAAGTCGACCAACGGCGATACACATCTTGGCGGCGAGGATTTTGACCTTCGCATCATCACCTATCTGGCAGATGAATTCAAGAAAGACCAGGGCATTGATCTCCGAAATGACAAGATGGCCCTTCAAAGGTTAAAAGAAGGAGCGGAGAAGGCCAAGGTAGAGCTTTCCGGCTCAATGGAGACGGACGTCAATCTTCCATTTATAACAGCGGACGCCAGTGGCCCAAAGCACCTCAATATCAAATTGACCCGTGCCAAGTTAGAGGCCCTGGTGGATGATCTGATTGAAAAAGTGGTAGGGCCGTGCAACACAGCATTGAAAGATTCCGGCCTCAAAACCAGTGATCTTGACGAAGTGATCCTGGTTGGTGGCATGACCCGAATGCCCAGGGTGCAGGCAAAGGTCAAAGAAATTTTCGGCAAAGAACCCAGCAAGGGTGTGAATCCTGATGAGGTAGTTGCTGTCGGTGCGGCCATTCAGGGTGGCGTATTAACGGGTGATGTCAAGGACGTACTTCTTCTGGATATAACACCGCTTTCCCTCGGTATTGAAACCCTTGGTGGTGTTTCCACCAGGCTGATCGAAAAAAATACAACTATCCCTACAAAAAAGAGCCAAATTTTTTCAACTGCAGCCGACAATCAACCGGCTGTTGAAATCCATGTACTCCAGGGAGAGCGTGAGATGGCTGGGGGTAACAAGACCCTTGGACGGTTTCAGTTAGTGGGTATTCCCGCTGCCCCCCGGGGTATGCCCCAGATTGAGGTGACTTTTGACATTGATGCCAATGGAATCGTGAGCGTCTCTGCCAAAGATATGGGAACTGGCAAAGAGCAATCCATTAGAATCACTGCCTCAAGTGGTCTGAGTAAAGAGGAGATAGATAGTCTTATAAAAGACGCGGAAATGCACGCTGAGGAAGACAAGAAGAAGCGGGAACTTATAGATGCCCGTAACATGGCTGACTCCATGATCTATACCACTGAGAAGACTATAAAAGAGGCCGGGGACAAGGTGGATGAAGCTACTAAAGGAAATATCAATCAGGCGATTGAAAATCTGAAAAAGGCCATGGAAGGGGCTGATACAGAGGAAATTAAGAGGCTGACTGACGAATTGACCCAGGCATCCCACAAACTGGCAGAGGCCATGTATGCCCAGGCGAGCCAACAACAGGCGCAGGCTGAAGGAACTACAGGTGCTCAATCCGCTGCAGGCGCTGAAAAAGATGAAGATGTAGTGGATGCCGATTTCGAAGAAGTTAAAAAATAATGTTTAGATCTATTCCTTTGACTAAGGCTATCCTGGCTCTAATGTTAGGGGTAGCCTTTTTTTTCACCGCCTGCCAACCGAGAATTCCTTTGGAAAAAGAGGTTATGAAGGAGGCCCCGCCTGACCATTTTGCACTTGCCGAGGACTACTGGCAGAGGGGGGAGTTGGATAAGGCACTTGATGCATATGGGGCTTATCTAAAACAATATCCCAGTGACAAAAATTCGGCCTTCGCCCTGCACCGCATGGCAGAGATATATTCGCAATCCGGGCAATACGAAAAAGCCCTGGACCTTCTGAGGAAAATTTCCCGGCAATTCCCCTATTACACTGATTTAGCCTCTGTACACTATCAAATTGCCAGCCACCTTTTTTCCCTAAGTGAGTACAGGGATTCGGTGGATGAGTGTCTAAAATGGCTTGAGGAATTCCCCTGGCATTCGTTAAAGGGGGATGTGTCTGTGCTCATGGGTAATAATCTTAAGGCACTGGGTGATAACTCCGGGGTTTTTAAATGGTGGCTTAGGGCGGAATCGGAGCTGGTGGATGATCTCAAAAGGCAGGCAGAGCTCAACGAAAAACTGGAGGATATAATAAGGACCATCGAGATAGGAGAGCTCGAAGAGTTGGCAGAAATTGCTGCAGAAACTGATTATGCACCAAAGGTTTACCACAGGATGGCAGCCCTTTATTTAGAACAGAACGAACTTGAAAAGTCGCGGAATGCAGCTATGGCCCTGATCCGATCTACCCGGAGCAATATTGGGTTTCGGCAGGAAGGCAGTTTTTAGAGAGTATCCAAGAGGAGCTTTCTGTCAAAAAAGGGGTGTTGGGCTGTCTCCTTCCCCTCAGTGGCCCTTTTGCCATCTACGGACAGGAGGTACTGAACGGAATTGAGCTTGGAATGGGGATGTTCAACGAAACAGGGGATGCTCCTGATCTTGAACTGATAATTAAGGATACCAAAGGCGATCCGGAACTTGCACTAACCGGTCTGGAAGACCTGGCTAATAATGAAAAAGTGATTGCTGTTATTGGACCCCTTTCCAGCAGGGCAGCCACGGCTTCAGCAAAGAAAGCCCAGACACTGGGAGTCCCGATGATTACCTTTACACAGAAGGAAGGTATTACTGAAGAGGGAGCCATGGTGTTTCGTAATTTCTTGACGCCATCACGCGAGGTAGACAAGCTTCTCGATGTAGCGATACGTCACATGGGTCTTAAGCGTTTTGCCATCATTTATCCGGATAATTCCTATGGTCAGCTTTTTTTAAATATCTTCTGGGACAGATTAGAGGAGATGGGCGGAATAGTGACGGCCGTGGAGCCCTACAAGGCAGATGAGACAGATTTTGCCGAACAAATCAAAAAGATGACAGGCCTTTACTACCCAAGGCCCAAATCTTTGACGCAGAAGCTCTTGGCCATGAGGACTCCTGAAGAAGAAGAAAGTATAATATTTCCAGAGGAACCCCAACCTATTATCGATTTTGACATGGTTTTTATACCGGACAATTTTCAGAGAGTGGCTATGATCGCCCCACAACTGGCATATTATGACGTCCTTGATGTCCTTTTGGCGGGAACAAGCGCCTGGCAGTCTCCCCACTTGATAGAGACGGCTGGGGATTATGTCCAGGGTGCCATTTTTTCATCAGGGTATTTTGAAGGTCTCGGTGATGCGGCGGTGAATTCCTTTGTGGAAGAGTATAAGGCAAATTTTGATGCTGAGCCCGGGATCCTGGCTGCCACCGGATATGAC
>JAKLQB010000844.1 GCA_022013615.1 Desulfobacterales bacterium
CGGTCGTCAATTGTCACAGGGTCGCGGCGCAACAGGTCGGTGATGTCCACTTCGCGCAGACGGTTCACGCTGACTGTCCCGCCGATGAGTTCGTACATGCCGGGCATCGTGCGCGAGGGAATGCCCTTCTTGCGGCACACATCCGCGATCTGGCGCACCATATGTCCCGGCGCGGACGGAATGGCGATCACTACCTCGTCCACCTGACGGTTTTCAAGCACAGACGCCATAAGGATCGGTCAACTGGAATTCCACATACTTGGCACATTGAAGATCACAGGCCGGATGAGTCAGATTATAAGGGCAGCGGTAGCAGTAGGGATAAGGTCCGAGCCTCTCAATAAAAGGCATAAACGGCCTGTACTTACTCCTGAATGTCGGGGATGTGGTCAATGTGAGCGTAGAACCAATGGAGCCATGATAAGCACCCTGGAATGCAAGAATGATAGCTTTCCCTGTTGATGCTCTCGCAAATTTGATTGCGATCTCATTTGCGGAACTGCCGCTCAGCCCGTAAGCCATCTTCACATTTCCCTTAAGGCCTCCCGGGGCAATTTCAGAAAGCTTTGCCCCCAGCTTCTGTCTATGGGGCGCTGAACCGTCAGGAGTATGCATCAAACGTGCGCATTCCTTCCGGATGACTTTCACTACTTCCGGATGAGAATGACCCACATTATTTACAGCTACACCCGCCGACAGGTCGATAAAGACATTGCCGTCCGGATCTTTAAAGGTGGCGCCAAAGGCCTCATCCCATACAAGCGGAATTCCTATGGGGGCAATTCTGGTAGGAGTTTCATTTGCCAGCTCTTTTTCAAGAATTTCCTTAGATTTAGGGCCCGGAATCTTTTTGGTCACGATTTTTGGTGCATCGGAAAATGAAAGCTTTTCAATTTTTTCTTCGGAAATCATGGTTCTTCCTCCATCATTTAATTTTTTTTGATGCTTAATAGTCGGAATCCTCAATCTGCCACCTTTCAGAAGGCGGCGGCTTCATCCAGATCCTTATTCGATACGTCAAAGACGTTTCCGTAAGGTAACAGGGCTTCTTCGGTAAAGAATTTTGGAAGTCGGTCATCCTTTTTGGTAAAACCGGCTTTCTTGTTAAAGCTTTTTTCAGCCTTCAAGGTGGCTGTCCCCAACTGGGTAAGGTAGTCCTCGTCAAGAGATTTGCCGAATATGGCCGACACACACGAAACCATATGACCCTGAAGGTCCGTCATATCAAGGGGAGGCAGTGCGGCGAATAGACAGATGCCAAGACTGTCTATGGCGGCATGATACGTCTGCAAAAACTTCGACATCTGCCCCTGTCCATCAGGCGAAGCGGGATCGTATGCCGGGTTTAAGGGGTTGGGGATGGCGTTGCCACATGTATGATCGGCTCCCATTGCCGACGTTGCATATGTCGCCCCGGTACCTTTCAGTCCTCGAGGATCATAAGCGGCCAGGCCCTGTCCTTTAACATGAGGGATCCTTTTCGACCCCAGCTTTTCGCCCGTAAACCTGCAGCCGTTGCCGATCATAATTCCATTTTCAGTGCCTTCCCTGATCTCATTAATTAGTGAAAGAGCGGCCTCTCCGTCACCCAGTTTCAACACAGCCGCCTCCATGGCAAGCGCTATTGCAGCGCCAATATCCATGGTATCAACTCCAATGTCATTACAGGCCCGATTTATACGGGCAATGATATCTATGTCATCTATCATACAGTTAGAGCCGATTAAAGCGATCGACTCAAACTCAAGACCGGAAACGATCACCTTGCCTTTCTTATCCGTGAAAATATTGGAGCAACTGATGATGCAGCCGTTCATGCATTTATGAGCTGCAACAGCATTTGGCCGCCTGGCCATCAATTCCGCAATATACTCGCCGGAAATTTTTTCAACTCCCTTAAATTGACCGACGGAATAGTTCCTCGTTGCAAGACATCCCAACTCATTAATCATATTAACAAGCAAGGGCGTCCCAAATTCTTTCAAAAGGTCCATCATCGGATGGGATGATACGCCTTTCGCAAACCGTGCGACCGACTCCTTGAACTTCTTTTTATCCTTAATCTCAACACCCTTGGTGTTCCTGTCGTCGATCACAACCGCCTTGAGGTTTTTGGAACCCATCACGGCCCCTAATCCGCCCCTTGCCGCCATCCTGATATGTAAATCAGGGGATGTGACCGAAACAGAGGCTGCTCTTAATCTCATCTCTCCGGCAGGACCGATCGAAATAATGGAGACTTTGCCCCCTAACTCTTTCTTTATCTTTTCAATAATTTGATAATTGCCAAGCCCCTTTAATCGTGCTGCCGAAATAAAAGACACACCTTTACTATCTATTTTTAATGTGGTGAGGTCTTTTGCCGAACCCTCCACAACAACGGCTTGAATACCCAATCTTGCGAGTTTTTGAGCCGCATTTCCTCCGGCATTCGCCTCCTTAATGCCATTTGTTAAGGGACTTTTCGCGCCCACTGACAATCTTCCGCTGTTTGGAAAAGCCGTACCGCCAAGAATACCTGCCGCAAATATCAATTTGTTTTTTGGGCCTAAAGGATCAACCTTCGGAGGAACTTCCTCATTAATGATCTGTGAACTCAAGGCCCTTCCTCCCAAATTTGCATATCCGGAAGGCATTTCCTCCAAACGGTAGTCCATCTCATCCAAATTAATCCTTAACAGCTTTTTCATTTCACATCTCCTTTGCAATAAAATTAAAAAATAGCTTTTGCAGAACGAGAACATTCGATTATTTTCATGCTTTTTACTTGACATACATACTGACTGTATGTATGTCAAGTAAAAAAACAGGATTTAAAAAACATGACTGTTGAAAATAGTAAAAAAATTGAACAAGGGAAAAAGACCAACGCTAATTTAGTGAAAATCGCAAGGCGGTTATTCAGCCAAAAGGGCTATGCCAATACTTCCACTGAAGAGATTGTTCAGGTGGTGGGCGTTACCCGGGGAGCCTTGTATCATCATTTTAATGGAAAAAAAGGTCTCTTTTTAGCTGCCTTTGACGATGCTCAAATTGATATTGAAAATAGCCTTATAAAAGTTTTGAATAAGCCAGGAGATCCTTGGGAAAGGTTTCTTACTGCCAACTACACTTTTTTAAAAGCATGTATGCACCCGGAAATTCAACAAATCGTTGCAATAGATGCACCTGCAATCCTGGGTTGGCATGAATGGCGTCGAATTGATGCAATTCGAACTACGCGTCTATTAAAAGACGTCCTTTTGAACCTTATCAATGAAGGAATCATCAAACCTCTGCCAATCGAGGCATTAGTTCACTTCATAGGAGGTGCAGCAAATGAACTGGCAATTTGGATTGCACAGTCCAAGGAACCTAAGAAGGCCCTTGAAGAAGCAAGTTTAACCATGAAAACAGTTCTCACTTCATCTTTAATCAGGGATTGAATTGTATTCATTGAGCAGAAGAAACAATTGTCCTGGGCTGATGGTGTCTTTTCACTTTACAAACCATATTGTTTAGTTAATGTTGATGAATTCGTAAAAGCCAAA
>JAKLQB010000845.1 GCA_022013615.1 Desulfobacterales bacterium
ATCCAATCGGGCTATGGCATAAATCATGCGCAAACATGATGTGATTTGAACAAATAGGTACCAAATCAACATCTTGAGCGCTGTTATATAAAAAATTCACATTCAGACTTTTCCAGGTTGATTCTCGAAATATTTCAATATATGAATGCCTGTCCCGATGTATTTAAGCGTGTGTTTATAATTTTCGTCTTCCCCCGCTCAAAGTTCGGGATCTTCGACTTGATCTTGAAAAAACTATCTCATTCTCGGACAGCCTCTTAGGGTGGTGAAAGGGTACCGTGAAGAAATGATATATAAAGTCGCATAGTTCAAGCGGGGAATAAAGTATGATTACAGACGGTGTGGTAAAAAGCACTTGCGGAATATGTTTCAATAATTGCGGGGTACTGATCCACATGGCGAACGGCAGGATCACCAAGATACAGGGAAACCCTGATAGCCCGATAAATAGGGGTGTTTTATGTGAAAAGGGTCTGACATCTCTAGAGTATCTTTACCACCCGGATCGTTTAAAGCATCCGCTAAAAAGAGCAGGGAGGAAGGGAGAGGGTCAATGGCAGCGCATATCATGGGATGAATCATTAGGCGAAATCGCCAGTAAATTGATGAAAGCCAAAGATCAATATGGCGCAGAGTCGGTTGCCTTTATTGATGGTTCAGCAAAGGGTTTACAAGATGCGGTTTTTAGAAGGTTTGTTAATGCCTTCGGCTCCCCAAATATTATTTCCACAGATCATATCTGTTTTGTGCCCAGAAAAAGCGCTTCAGTTATTACCTATGGTTTCTATGCCATGCCTGATTATGAATACCCTCCATCCTGTATCGTGGTCTGGGCGGCAAACCTGGCGGAGACACGGATCGGCGAATATTTGGAATTTTGTAAGGCGGTCAAGGAAGGGATCAAGCTTGTTGTTATAGATCCTCGAAGAACTGCCCTGGCACAGAAGGCGGATTTGTGGCTACAGCCCAGACCGGGCTCAGATCTGGCCCTTGCTCTGGGCAGCTTTAAAGAGCGAACATTTTTCGCGCTACAACTCTGCTAAAATCCTACCTTTTTTTGTAATTAACTAATAAATAATAAATTAATTTTCGCAATAATATCAATTTTGTCTTGACAATACCTGGAAAGTATATATACTGTCCATTATGTCACGTCCACACATGACAAACGATCATGGAAAACAGGTCTTGGGACGTATCCGAAAGGTCAAGCCGTTCATTCAAGCATCATTTACAATCACTAAAAAGCGCTGTGGAAATCCATATTGTCGATGCGCTAAGGAAGGCCCGATACATGAAGCTGCTCTTCTTACTTGGAAGGAAGGAAAACAAACTCAGACCTTATACATTCCCGTAGAATTTCGTGAGGAGGTTGCCAGATGGGTCCAAGAAGCAAAAATCCTAAAGCGTCTCATTGCAGAGATGAGCAAGGCTCAGAGAGAGTTCTTGATAAGCAAGAAAAAGAACATAAAAACCTAATCCAATCTCTTATTTACACCTTCCACCACTTCTTTGGTGGTTTTTCCCCCTCTATTCTCTGGTGTAGTCGACCCACGTAATCCCAATAAGATCACTTATCCCTTAGCTGGTCTTGCTTTTGCTGGGGTGATGATGTTTCTGTGCCGACTTGAGGCCAGAAGGCAGATTGGCCTGCTTTTACGCAACGGCCCCTCTGTTGATAAATTCCAGGCCCTCTTCGGCGTTGAGGCTTTCCCCCACGGCGATACATTGAACGAGGCCTTCTCGAAGCTGGATCCCGACCAGGGCCAAGATGTCGTCTGCACTATGATCAAGACCCTCATACGAAAGAAGATTCTATATGCTTACCGGCTATTTGACACCTATTTTGTTATCAGCATCGATGGTACGGGGACGCTCACTTTCTCCGAACGACACTGCCCCTACTGCCTAACTCGCACCCATAATGGCAAGACCCTATATTATCATAACGTCTTGGAGGCAAAGCTGGTCACTTCCAATGGCTTCGCCTTCTCCTTGATGACTGAGTTCATAGAGAATCCAGGTGAGAACCCAACAAAGCAAGACTGTGAGCTCAAGGCTTTTTACCGGCTCGCCGAACGGCTCAAGAAGCAATTTCCACGCCTTCCGATCCTCTTGACCATGGATGGTCTTTTTGCCGGTGGGCCTACATTTGATTTATGTAAAAAGTATGGCTGGAAATTCATGATCGTTCTCAAGGACAACGACCTGTCATCAGTCAATGAGGAATTTGCCGCCTTGTTGAAACTCCAGAGGGGAAACCGATTCTATTGGCGCACAGGGAAAAACGCCGAAATTAAGCAGAACTTCCGGTGGACAGAGGACATCTCATACGTAGACTCCGAGTCCAGAGAACATACCTTATCCGTGATAGAGTGCAGAGAAACAAAGTCGGACCATAAAAGAGAGGAAAAGACGACCAAATTCAAATGGGTAACCAACTACAAAGTCTCGGTCAACAATGTTGCCACGTTGGCCAATGACGGGGGGAGAATTAGATGGAAAGTTGAAAATGAGGGCTTCAATGTCCAAAAGAACGGGGGGTATGGATTGGAGCACGCCTACACAAACAATCCAACATCAGCCAAAATCTTCTATTTCTTATTACAGATCGCCCATATGCTTGCACAATTGCTCTATAAGGGCGACCTTCTGAAAAAGGCATTTCCCACAGGGTTCGGCTCAGAAAAGAATCTCGCCTTTTGTCTGCTTGAAGCCTGGCGAAACGCCCGGCTGTCTAAGGATGCCATCAAGACAATGCTACACCCACGTTTCCAAATTAGATTCTATTTTGATACCTCTTAACCAAACACTACGCTCCGCTCCATCCCCCCATCTAAACACAATAAAAATACTGCTGTCAGCCCGATATCATACCGGGATTGCCCTTCTATGCCCTTATGCCATAAGGCCCTTGAGCACATCCGATTGCCCAGCCCATCAACACCACATTTTCCTATTCATTCTTTATTGCTGTGCTCTGGGATTCATTAATGTAATCTTTGACGAAAATCTGTATGATGTAGATTTCGTTGAGAGTTGGATAATTGGGTTTGATGAACTCAAAGCACACGTCCAGGCCTATCCGCCTGAGAAAGTGGCTGAGATAACCTGGGTACCCGCGGAGGAAATCAGGGAGGCAGCCAGGACCTACGCCACCAATAGTCCCGCCTGTATCCAGTTGGGAAATCCGATTGACCATAATGTGAATAGTTTTCAAACAGCCCGTGCCATTTCCATTCTGAGGGCCATAACGGGCAATCTCGGGCGTCCCGGTGGAGAATTAGAAAAGTCCTCTCTGACCTCATTGGATTACTTCTCACCGGACATTACTCTACAAGATATGGTTACCACCGAAAGGTGGCAGAAACGGGTGGGTGCGGAGTATGATCTTGTCCTAACTGGCACATATGCGCTGCCCCAGAGTGTTGTAAAGGCCATGCTGGAAGAAGAACCTTATCCCATCCGTGCGGCCTATGTTCAGGCCTGTAACCCGTTGCTAACTTACAGTAATGCTCAGCGAGCCTATGAAGCCTTTGAAAGGGTGCCTTTTTTGGTGGTTGCCGACATGTTTATGACACCAACGGCATCTATGGCTGATATCGTGCTCCCTGTAACCAGTTACCTTGAATTTGATAGCATTGTTGCCCCTCCTTACTATCCGGCGGCTCAGGTCCAGCAGAGGGTTGCTCAGGTGGGTGAATGCCGCTCAGATTTCCAAATCCTCAATGAATTAGCTAAAAAGGTGGGACTGGTGGAGCATTTCTGGGAAAGCGAACAACAGTTTCTTGACACTCTC
>JAKLQB010000846.1 GCA_022013615.1 Desulfobacterales bacterium
AACACAGAAATTGCAAAAAAGGGCCATTTCTGAATGGAAGTTAGTTCAGATCTACAATTGGCCTTACCTCTGTAATCTTGAAACGAATTGCTGCATGGATCATGTCAGAGGCCTGCTTGCCTGCTGCTTTGGCAATATTCTGTTTGATCTCGTCGTAAAACTTACCCTCGGTTTTCATGTCAGTGGCTTCAAGATAGACTCTTGCCCCTTTCCAATCCATGACTGTTTCACCCGGCTCCATGACAATAAAAACTGCCTTAGGATTTCTTTCAAGATTCCGAAGAGAGCGATTTTGACCGATTCCCATGACAACGGTGTTCTCGTCAATCATGCGGGGTGATCCGAAGACAGCAACATTGATCTCCCCCTCGGTGTTAGCGGTGCTAAGAGTACCAATTCTAGGGTATTTGTTGAATAACGCCATCAATTCCTGTCTGTTCATAATGATCCTCCTCTTTTAATCTTTTTTCTCTGTCAAAGCCACTGAGCAAAAAGCAGGATGCCCAAATAAAGCACAAAAGCCTATCCACAAGACTTTCGTTAACAAAATTTTCCCGATTGTTCCTTGTAAAAAAAGGAATAGCAGTTATATTGTATGATAAAAATCACCTCGATCAGAAATCTTGCATAGGAGAATTTGCAAATGAACCCAATACTCCTGGAAGTGGTCGCACCAATGCTTTCAACTGTAGAGATGAGTTGTCGAGGGTGCGGTTCTATTATGGGTTATGTGGGCCTTAGAGACAAGTATAGGAATGCGTGCACCAACGAATATCCGGATGACTGGAAGCAGGCAGTAGATTACGTATCCAGATGGATCAATGAGATCTCTTCGTTGTATCAGCATCGGATTCGAATCAGGGTAATCGATGCCCAATCCCCTCTAGGCCTGTGGAAGCAAATACGATACAGACTTTTTCGCTTTCCCGCCTTTATTGTAGACAGGAAGCGCACTTATATAGGATGGGATTATGAAGAGCTGGAGGCCCTTATCGACGAACGTATTCACGCGCCTGCATAGCCGACTGACCCCTCATACACTCGGGAAAAGGGCATCTGCAAGCCTGCCCACCATTTCTAAGCCTCTGACCTCCTTTTCAAACAGGGGAATCTCCCCGCGCAAGTCCTTGAAGGTTTGATTGACCTCTTCCCTGTATCGATCCTGCATTTTCACCCGGTTTACGATAAATTCTGCAGAATCTTCTCCTATGTCAGTCTTGTCGATAGCCTGGTTGACAATCACTCCCCCTATCGGAATGCCGAAATCCTCGAACCAGCCTATAAAGCGGCGAATTACTGCGATAGGGAGGGACTCAAGAAGGGTGACAAAGAAGAAGGCACTCTTATCCTTATCGGTCAGTATGGTCCGCATCTGGTCGATCCGGTCCCGGAAGGTTATCAGGTAGTCGAGGAGGGGATCTTCCTCTTCCTCCACCTTCTTTTTCCGAAAAGAAAGGCTCAACCGCATGCTTTTCGCCTCTTTCCGGCTTGCCATCATCTTGTCCACCCAGAGAGCATAGACCTTTGACATGCCCAGGAGCCTTCTGGCGTTTGCAGTGGGCGCGGTGTCAAACACGTAAAATTCGTAAGCATCTTCGAATATGATGTTTATCATGTTCTCAAACATTGCCGATTCTTCGAAGGCCGGGTTCATGGTGGCTGACTCGATAAAGTCCTCGGCCTTGATAGGAATATCCGCAAACTTGAGAAACCAGCTCATTTTTTCCCGAATCTCTGTCTTTGATTTCTCTATGGTATCTTTTGTGTCTATTTCCTGTGCATAAAGGTTATCGGTCTCCGGTATCAATACAGGTCTTCCAAAGACGTCAAACTTGAAGAGGTTCGAGAGACTGTGCACGGGGTTGGTAGACGCAAGAAGTGTCTTTTTACCCTGCTTGGCCATCCAGAGCGCAACGGCGGCTGCGACCACTGTTTTGCCAACGCCCCCTTTTCCCCCAAAGTAGATATAGCGCATGCTGGGGTATTCCTTGAAAAAATCAGCCATTGTACTATTCATGACAATTTCTCCTCAAACATCACTTCTGCAAGATCCTTGATGGTATTAAGGCCTTTTATCTCTGAATCGAACTCAGGTACCCTTGAAAGTACCAAGGAACCCAGTTTCGTATCTATCATGTCCAGGGCATTTGCCTGCATCTCAATCCGGTTTTTCAGGTAGAGGGGGATGTTTTCCTTAAGCAAATCCCTATTAATGACGCGGTTCACCAAATAACCCGCGATCGGTACATCATACTTGGAAAAAAGTTGTGCCGCCTTTTCAGTATCAACGATAGTCATTTCCTCGGGATTAACCACAAAAAAGAAGGCGGTCTTTTTCGTGTCCGTCATGATCTTGGAGGAGGCACCTATTCGGTTCTTGATATACATTAATTCATTGTATATCTCGTCTTGTTCTGTATCGTCTTCCCGCTTCATGGTTGCGATGGCCTTGTCGTACTCCCGCATCTGTTCTCTCAGGCTCGTGATCTTTTCCAGCCAGGCGTCATAGATGGATGCCATGCTCAGATAGTAGAGGGCGTGTCCGAGGGGTACAAGATCATATATATAATAGTCAAAGTCCCCCTTGACCACGATGTCCACCACTGCATCGAAGATGGCGCTCTCCTCCATGGCAGGCTCTGCCGATGATGCCTTTATATAACTTTCTATCTCCTCTGGGATTTGTTTCATGCCATACATGGAGATAATCTTCTGCCGTATCTCTTCTTGATAGTCCTGAATCCGCCGATCCGCATCAACTTCGCAGGCAAACAGGTTCGGCATTATCTCGATGTTTCCCTGTCCAAAGATATCCCTTTCGAAGATATCGCTGAGTGATGCCTGAGGGTCAACGCTGAAGACGAGGACCCTTTTTCCCTTCTTTGCAAGGTAGTAGGCCGTTGCCGCAGAAAAGGTGGTCTTGCCAAGCCCTCCTTTTCCTCCGTACATTATGTATCGCCTGTCGGGATACTTTTCAAAGATGTCAGTAAGAGACATAGCTTCTCCTTTTTGATTGACACGAGCTCACGAAAGAAAAGCGCTCTGAATGCTTATCTGGGATAGTGTGAGATAGATTCACCGAGCGAGCTTAATACATACTTTCCACAAAATCCTTTTCCCTTAACATCCTTCGTTTCCACGTCGTGATCTGGGGTACCACATGTGGGAGAAGACGGAGGGAATAGTAAGGGGGAAGTATTGGGACGCCGAGCATGTCTCCCATGGTAATGAGGATAAAGAGGTGCTCCATGCTGGAGCGCGTCTTAAGGGCATGTCTTGCCATTCCATGTGTTGCCATCCCATAGGTAAAATCTCTTACAAAGCCGGAGATTCCCCCAGACTTTTTCTTCTTTTTCCCTTTTTCTTTGTCTGCCATAGCAAAACCTTCATGAAAATGTTTATTATTAATCCCTTATATGGTCAAAAAAGTCCCTCTCCCGCAAAACCCTTCGCCTCCAAGGTCCCAATTGCCCCACATAGTGCGGGAGGAGTCTCAGGTGGTAATAGTTAAAGAGGTGAGCGAAGCCGATTGTCTTGCCAAATAGAAATATCATGACAAGAGTGTCCAAACGACGTTTTTCACTATACACCCCATTTAAGAGGTCGTAGAGGAAAATGCCGGTCAAGTACTCCTTTACCGTTCTTATCCAGGAGAAGAACAATTTTTTTACCGCAATGAATTTAGGGGGGATATATTCCCCGGAAAGGTCAATAATGCTTCCGGGAAATATATCCCTCTTTTTTTTGATCCCACTTAACTGTGCGATCAGTGGCAGATTATGCCGCTGCCTTTTCTGCTTCAGGTGGTGCTGCTGCCTCCCCTGCCTTATATTTCTTGAAGGCCTTCCAGCCGTCATAGGCAAGGATCAAGGCGCAGATGATAAGTAGAATCGCGACTGCCGCGGCAAAGGAATTTCCGAATACCTTTTTCCCGGCCAATGCACCAGGGATAAGCTTGAAAAATGACACGTAAAACAGGGCGACCACGGTGGTCGCATACATAAAGAACATCGGGTAAATAGCAATTTTGTAGTTCTTGGCCTGCTTGACCAAGAACAGGGTGACAAGAAGAAGTGCGAAGGACGCCATTAATTGATTCGCACCGCCAAAGAGCACCCATACATGAAGCCAGGTACCGGTTTTTATCAGCACAAAGGTAATGATAAGGGCCACAATGGTCGCAACATGCGGATTCTTTGCAATGCCTATTACATCACCCAGCAGTTCGGCCGTTGCGACCTTCATGAAGCGGAACACCAGGTTGACTATGGTTAGGGCAAGTATGATGATCATCATGCCTGCGAGGGCCTTGGCATAGCTCATCGGAAGTCCGATAGAGGTCATTGCCCCCCCGAGGCCGCCAACAAAGATTCCCACAGGATTGCCTACTTGTTTAATATAGGCAGCTTTGTCCGCAAATGCCGTTGCACAGACGATCACTGCAATAATTGAGATGGTAAACTCCGCAAACATGGCCCCGGCCGTGACTGGCCTGACGTCCATCTCGTTTTCGATCTGCCTTGATGTGGCGGTACTGGATACCAGGCTGTGCCACCCGGAGATGGCACCGCAGGCAATGGTCACAAAAAGGAGCGGCCAGAGCGGGCCCATACCGATGCTAAAATTGGTAAAGGCGGGGAGTGTCATGGGTTTATGGCCGATGATGATGCCTATCACACCTGCAATGATCCCGAAATATACCACGTAGACTGACGCGTAATTATACGGCTGGATGAAACGCCAGACCGGTAAAATCGAGCTAAAATAGCCGAATATCAGTACGCATATGAGTATAGTATTATAGGAGAATTTCAGATTCACCGCAGTGCCAACCCAGATGGAGAAAAAGATCAGGACAATGGCGATGATGGTGGTGGTAATTATGTTAGTCCTTGCCTTATAGATCAGATGCCCCACCAGAAAGGCCACTCCGATGACTACCAGCAGGGGTAAGGGCAGCGCGGCATTTTTGCTCACACCTGTCGTAATGATGTGACCAAACGCTGTTGCGATCAGAAGCAGGTAAAAGTAAACAAAGGTAAGGAGTATCTTTCTTGCCCGAGGTGAGATTAATTTATAGCTTATGGCCCCGAAAGTATCACCGTCGCTCCTAATCGAGATCATGGCGCTCGAGAAGTCATGCAACCATCCGATGAAGAAGACTCCCAGTCCCAGCCACAGCAAGGCTGGTAACCACCCCCATTGGAGGGCCACGATAGGGCCTATGATCGGTGCAGCCCCTGCTATGGAGTTAAGTTGAAACCCGTACAGCACGTTTTTGTTTGCAGGCATAAAGTCAACGCCGTCCATATACATCTTTGCAGGCGTTGCCCTGCCTGGATCAACCCCAAAAATGCTCTTACTCACATGACGGGCATATACCCAGTAACCGAGAATAACGATAACCACCCACCATAATAACACCCATAATGAATTCATAGTTTCCCTCCTAAGATTTAATCGAAATCCAATGGGCATGTCCTAGAAAACTCAGATAGACACAGACATGTCCTAACGCATCTTGGCCTGAATGAAACTGCATAAATTTGCACTGAAGCTTTTTGAGTTTATGTGTTTTCATTAAAGGGATTAACCAATACCAAAGAAGAATGCTAATAGGGACGTTAATAATCGCACTGATATAAGTATGTCGCCTCCCTAAGATTGGGAGTAAGGGTTGTGGTTTATTGATAGGTTGAACCGCTTCACGAATTATAAGACCATAAATATTTTAATTATATCACCTCCTTATTAAATCAAATGTCAACAACCGCGCAAAGAGCACTTAAATAGTATTAATTAGAAAAATTTTTATAAATATTAATTAACAGATCAGATTTAGTAATGTCAATAACAAATATTTTATCCTTATGCGAAAAACTACGTTGTTTCTCCAAAGTTTTTGCTTTTGAAAGGGCCAATGAAATAATTCTTCATACCTCGTCGGTCTTTTTCACGGCAACCATATATTACAAGCGTCCAGCTTCTGAGTATCCTATCAGTACTCAACGCCATTAGGAATACTTCTCCCTGGAATTTATGACTGGTATCCACATTGTAAATGCCCTTTTTTGTTTTATTTTATCAATAAATTAAGGAACTAATGGACAAAAGGAGGAGACTGTGCAAAATGTTAAAGAAGTTTGCTTGTTTAAAGGAAAAATGCGTTGGCTTCTTTCAAATTTTTGTAATTAGGAGGCATATTATGGAGAAATGGATTAGTTTAGGCGAGAGATTAAGACATTTGGTGAATCCGTCAACATTTCCTGTGGCCGTGAAGTTCCTTGAAAGGGAAGACGAAATTCCTCAGAAAGCAAAAAAACCGCTTCGAGACCTGGGAGTTAAAATGGCCCCATGTCAGGGTTCTGCCATGGTCAGGCATTATGGGTGGACCGTAGCTTTTACACGCGGGGATGTAGGGTGTGCCATTGCAGCCCACACATACGGCTGGGAAAGGGTCACTAATAAAGATGGGCCAATCCATTTCCTCACCCAGATGAGCTATGTATCAGATGAAAAGGCTGCTGCTGAGGCATTTGAAGCATTCCCGATTCTTGAAACAGACCACGATCCCATTGTGGTTTATTCCCCCCTGGAAAGGACGAAGGTTGAACCGGATGTCATCCTTATCTACGTGAACCCTGCCCAGATGATGCGTCTAATCCATGGCGCAACGTACCACACCGGGAGACCGGTTGAGAGCAGCTTCTCAGGCAGAGCCGCCTCCTGTACAGAGGGTGTTTTAGGGGCATATCTTGACAATACGCCCAAAGTAGTGGTCCCCGGTAATGGTGACAGGGTTTGGGCTAACTGCCAGGATCATGAAATGATTATGGCTGTTCCCGGTTCACGCCTGGCCGAGGTCGTTGAGGGTTTGGAGAAAACACACAGAAAAGGCATTCGTTATCCTATCCCTGCCTACCTCAGGTATCAGCCGGAAGTGGGTTTTACTATTCCTTTAGCCGATATATTTAAGCCTGAAGAGGTGGATAAACTGATTAAGTCGTGAGTTGTGAGTTGTCAGAAAACTTACTGCGGTTAGACGTAATTCACTGAAATTTATCATCTCGTAGTGTGGGTTGAGTCCCGCGGAACGCGGGAATGGGTTTCGCTTATTACATAGTAGTCATATTATGGGAAGTAATCAAAATAAGGTTAAAACAGTGAAACCCACCTTCCTTTTGCCGCTCAACCCATCCTACAAAGAACTTTTAGTAAAACCATAAAAATATGAATTAGAAGGTTTTCTACCCACTCACAACACACAACTTTCCAGAGAGGTCATAAAGGATTATAAAAATGGCGCGTAAAGAAAGGATTAAATGCCTACAGGAGAAAATAAATGAACAGGGATTGGGCGGTGCCCTGCTTTTTTATTCCCGTGATGTTTTCTATTATACGGGCACTGCACAGCCTTCGTATCTCGTTGTCCTGCCGGAAGACTATTGTTTGTATGTGAGAAGTGGCTTTGAATTCGCGGCAAATGACGTGTTCATTAAAAAGGATAAGATGAAAGAAGAGCGCAGGCTGGAGAATATTTTCCGGGAAATATCGTCAAGGCTTATGGGAAAGAAGATTGGAACTGAATTAGATGTCCTGCCAGCCAAACAATTTCTTGAATTCAAAGAGATATTTTCCGGGTTCGATTTCGTTAATGTATCCCCTTTTGTCCTGGAACAAAGAAAAAGAAAAGATGCGTTTGAAATAGAAAGGATAAAAC
>JAKLQB010000088.1 GCA_022013615.1 Desulfobacterales bacterium
CTTATATGTGGTTACAGTCCCAGGCTGCACAGACACCTCCTTTTCCTGGTATATCCAGATCTCTCCTCCTTTATCGTCCGTTTCTTTCGCATCCGGCGGTCCCAGCCGGCCTATGAGGTAGGCCTTAGTCATACCGTGAAAACTTTCACGGTTTATCCTTGCGATCTGACAAGCGGAGAGCACTAAAACTACTGCCACCATGAAGAATATGGTATTTTTCATACTGATTTTCCTCTCAAATAATATCGGAGAATATTATATGTTGAGTTTATTCCTTTACTGTACTTTTGCCTTAAAGAGAACGAATTTTGTACAGACCGGGCCAAATATCTCATTAAAAGCTACTGCAATTACCGTGAACCCTGTTAATATGCTGAACACATTAACAAAAGTATTAGCCGAAGGCAAGGGAGGAATCGTGAGAGACCGTCTTAAGGACTGAACACAGAGCAGGGAGGAGCCTCAATGAGTTCTCAAGACATGAAGAATCCGACCGGAGGAGCGCACATGGGGGCACGTCATTGAACCGCCCGACCCAAATAGTTTCCATTATCCGGCTACGGCCCGATAAGCTTTGTGAAACGCCCGGTGCGCTTGTCCGCCTCTGGAGGGGACCCGCAAGCCGTGGTGTTGTGGGGAGGTGAGAGAGAAACTCCACCTTACCCGATTAGCTGAAGATTTATACATCACTCTCGTAATCTGGTGGTAACTCTAAAAGAGCAATAGCCTGAACCGCATTTCCTGCAATCCCTCTTATTGAGCCATACATATCAGTTGTATTTAATAAAACCTTATCAATTTGTTTCTCTCGTTTCTTCCATATGCTTCGCATTGAACGTTGTTCCGATTCCAAATCAGTTTTCATTTGTGTGAAACCTTCAACTATTGCTTCAATCTGTAACTTAAATTCATTACTCGTGAGAAAATCATAAAGCATTCCCATCTTATCGCCTTTATTTTCCTGTGTGACAATTGCTGTACTAATTTGAATAATGGATTCACGTAGAACTGTACAAAGACCTTTAAACTCATCAAAAGAGCAGATCCACACTCCGTCTTTTAAACCAAGTCGCTCCATATCAGGCGGCATTACATCAGTTACCAACACGCCGATATTTGCATTTTTTTCGCGAATGTCGGATTTGAATTTTTCAACCCAGCCTGGTTGAAATGATTTGGTTCGCTTGCTTTCGTAGTAAATTGTTCCGCAATTCTGATGAGTGCGTGTGTGCACTATTTGTAGGCAATCTGCTCCGCGCTCACCTTTCTTTATTTCTTGAATTACGTCTAAGGGAAATTTAGCTGCCAACCAATCTTCAATAGCTAATTCTTGCACTTCGCCTTGTGTCTGCATCGAGCCCTGTTCTTGCTTCCGTTTCATTTCTTCAGTTAGCTTTTTTTGATCTTCTAACTGCTTTTCAAGTTCTCTCAACTTAAGTTCGTTTTTAGTGCTTTCCTCTTTTTGAATCTTTTCTTTTTCTTCAATTAGCTTTTTGTTTAGTTCTTTTTCCGATTGAGCTTTTATTGTCTCTTCCAGCTCATTTTTCTCTCTTTTGAGTTTCTCAAGTTCTACTGTCGTTTTATTAAGCTCCTTGATCTTAGATGATTTTTCATTTAACTCTTCACGTAACGAGCTAATAGCATCTGATTGCTCATCTTCAGCCTCAGCCTTTATTTTTTTCCTCAACGCTATTTCTTTTTCTTTAACTCCATCATTAATTTTTTGGGCAATTTCTTCTTCCTGTTTAGCTTTTTCTGCCTTTAGTTTCTGTCGTTCTTCTTTCAGTTTGGACGCTTGGCTCTCATATTTTTCTTTTTCTTTTGCTAGTTTTTTGTTGTATTCTTTTTTAAGATGTTCATCAACTTGATGGTACAAAATATCATTGACATCAATTTCTTCACCACATTTAGGACACTTTATTTTACTTTTATCCTGACTCATGATTCCTCCTGTTGATGACAGCTCGGGTTAACGGGTGTGCGGGCGTCTTTTCCGCACATCCAGTTCAACCCGTAGATGATTACATTCGGAAATGATCTCATTCATCAAAATCATTTGGTACTTTTGTATGTGCATTAATTGATTCCCAAAGCGAGAAGATCGTTGGCTCAGCCATCCTCGCTATTTGAGGATTGTTTATCTTAAAATGAGGGATATTTAAAGCAGTCATTAAAAAATTCCTTTGAGGTTCGGGCTCTTCTTCACCAACGTAGTGATGGGGATGATTCGTAAATATTAAATAAGCAGGAGGAAATGGAACACCGTTTGTTTTTTCCTTCTCAACTTTGGAAACCTCAGCCATCAGACCTTTGAACCAGCTTCTATCAAAAGGACCGCCTTCTTCAGGTGGCATATTGATATCAATAAAGATTATCCTTGGGTGCGAGGCTTCCTTCTTTAGAGCATTACGCAAAAGCCCACCGATCCTGAGTCTAATCTCATCAGGGTTTCGCAAATCGCCAGTTTGGCCCAAAAGACCAGGCCTATGTCGACTCTTAGCTTCTACGGAATATTTTTTCCCAGTCTTTTTATGAGTTGCTACAAATTCGCAGTGCGATTTTGATTTATCAGTTTCATCTTCAAACTCGATATCAAGGCCAGCTTTTACAAAAGATGAGGTGACATAAATTTCATATCTAGCCCCTTGAAATTGATTTTTGTCTTTTAAGCGATCAACCAAACGATCTTGTAATAGGGAATTATGTCTAAGAACATAAAGGTCATAGGCCAACGATAAGTAAGCACCAACGGGTCCTGTGCATAAAGCAGAATAAATCCCACCTTCTTTTTCAATATTGTTTCTTTGGAGATCACAAAGGTATTGATACCATTGGATGATAGGGTGCCTCTCAGAAAATTCCTTTTTTAACTCAGCATTACCCCAGTCAGTATTAAGACAGGTTTTTATATAATCAAAAAGGAAGTCATGAAATGTTTTCCACTTTTTGGAATAATGAAGCTTATTGCCTACGGCAACAAATTTATACCCTTTAAAATCTTCTGAGATAATTGGCCTCGTATCACCATACTGTGTCTTAAATCTTTTTTCCTTTATTTGTTGCTCAATGATTTTCCTTTGAAAATCAGGTGGAAGTTGTTTGATGAGCTTTGGTTCTACAGTTCTCCTTCGATATTGTTGTCCCGATGAAACTCGGCCGTGGCATTTTTTATATTTAAGACCGCTACCACACGGACATGGATCGTTTCGTCCTATTTTCCTTTTCTTCATCTTAATAATTTTTCATATAACCGTGGTGCTGACCCGGCTGGGGTTGAGCGCCAGCGAAATCCCAGCCGGCGTCCAGCACATGGTTATGCCCTTAATTTATACTTTCAAAGCCTTGTATAAGATTTTTTGAAATCTGACTAATTAGAGGTATTAATCTTTTTATTTCACGACTTCTTAATCTAATAACTTGGTTTAAACGCACCTTTGTATCACCAGTATTGTCTAGGTACTCTTGATCGACTTTACCAGCATTATGGGTAAAAACATGTCTCCGATTAAACATAATATTTAAAAATTTTCTGTCGTTTTCAAGGAGGCCTTCGAGTATTTCATAACCAAACCAATTTTTGATGCAGTCGTTAACCTTTAAAATGTTTTGAAAACTCAGGTTTTCTATATCTGATTTTCTTTTAGACGTAGTTGGTATAGTCAACAATTGTTTTTTCAAATCATTGGCCATTGCTTCAAATTCCGAAACACATCTTGTAAGGTTTTCCCATTCAACTTCTCTGTCGTGTCTATCGGATAATTTCTCTTCTGCCTCCAGAAATCGCTTATCGATTTTCTCTAGTTTCTTAGAAATTACCTCCAAGTAATTGCGTTTATTACAACAGGGACACCCACCATATTCGCCCAAGATATCGTATTTTACACGACATTTTTCACACTTGTACGTGTTTTGCTGTTTTTCCTCAGAATATACCCATTGTGGCTTATTATTTGAAAGGTTGTTCGCTATATCGTCAAGATTAATAACAACATTCTCATTGCCATTATACGCTTCAAGGAAGGTATTGCAAAATTCAGTTATAAATTCTAGTTGGTTTGGAGTAGTATAATTCAAGTTATGATTTGGGAAACCACAATAGGGACAAAAAATATCCTTTCCACAGTATGTCGTTCTGAAATAGGATTTGCAATTAGGACAAGCCCTACCAAAGAATCCTTGCCTGTCAGAAATGATCCATACTAGAATTGATGGCTGGGGATAAACAATCTTTTGACCTATTCCACCTACTGGTACAACATCTAATAGCTTTCCATCTAAAGATACACAAATTTGGTACATCGCTAAAGCCCACGGATTTGACTGGGAAAACTTTAGACTTAAGCCACCATTATCACTTTTTTTAAATTCAATCTTTCCGCCTGAGTGTGCGATTTCTTCGAATTCTTTCATATATGCATTATCTTATGGCATAACGCTTAAATCAGCGGCGCGGCTTTTTGCGTCCGCTGCATTTTTTGGGGTACGCCCGGCATGGGCGTGAACTAATGGGGTGTAAGTCCCCTATACGTGAATCCTGTTAATATTTTGATATATTAACAAAAGTATTAGCCGAAGGCAAGGGCGTTTCCGTGAGGAAGGGTCTGAAGGAAGCTGGAGTGCA
>JAKLQB010000847.1 GCA_022013615.1 Desulfobacterales bacterium
TCCATGAACTTTTCTTGAGACAGGGTCATATGGGGCGGACATGTCCAGAATCTACCCCAACGATTGCAACCAAAACGGCATTTCAGATGGGAGCGTGGATCAAAAATTATCTGTTCAGTATCAATGAGTTTTGCATCGCGAGCCCCCAAATGGATACTCTTTTCCATCAGGGCTTCGTACTTATTCATTATGAATCCCCCTCGCGGTGTTTAAACGCTCTTTCAGGTCCTCTCAATATTAACTGGGACTACCCCACTCAAAATTGCCCAGAAGGTCTTAACGCAAGCACACTTTTAATCATCAGAAAATGGGCTTCCAACGAAGCCGATCTTGAAGAGCGCTTGGCGCATCTGCTAGGGATCCACAAGCTTTCCGTCAAAGTGGACAATGGCTTTCTTCTCCGGGAAGCTCGCTTCTACTCTTCGGACGCCATCAATTTTTTCAAGTGCACAGACCACATTTAACTCGCAGCCAATGCAATCCAGCCCTTCAACACGCAACACGATCTTTTCCTCCATTGTGGTTTCTCCATGAAGACGGGTTTAAGAAGCCTTCTTGTTTAGCAGCATTTGTAGAGTCTCAGAAGGCGCTCGTCCATCACAAAGTAGAACTTCATGAAGGAAGAGCCATCCCATCGTGTTCTCACCCCGTGGACAGTGTTTGCAAGTTGTATGGTGCTTCGCAAGTGGGTGATCATGATGAGTTGTTTCTTTAAAGCGAGAGTCCTGAGAAGGGTCTGCATGGACTTATGATTTGTGTAATCCAAGGATGGTTCCACTTCATCGAGCAAGTAAAAAGGACTGTCCAATTGTTCGAAGATGGCCAATTTTAAGGCAAGACTGGTGACAGATTTCTCTCCACCTGAGAGCTGGTGAGATTTGCGTTTTCTGTTCCCCGGTAAAACAACCTCTATCTCTAAGCCCTTCCGACCATTCTGCTCAAGAACCTTCAACTGTCCTTCCCCTAATGGAAACAAGAAATCCAGATATTCACGGAAAAGGGGATCTATATTCCCCTGAATACTCTGGGCTAAATCTTCTGTTCCATTGGCAGACAGAAGGCTCTCAACCCAATGAAAACGCTGCCAGGGGTCCAATAATATCATGTCGTTGATCTGTTCCTGCCTGATAATGGACTTCAGGGCATGGGGAGCCTTCAAGTTTATTAACTCCTGGAGATATTCTTCTCTTTCAAGGCGTTCGTCTTTGACCCAGTAATCATCTTGCCCATCCTTTGTCATATCTCTAACCAGTCGTACTTCCGGTGCCTTCTTTTCTTTGCCCCTCTTAAAAATCAATTCGACCCGAATTCGTGACGCGGGAGGATAATTCTTACTGCCAGAGAAGAATAACTCTCCTTTCTCATAACAACGGAGCCTGGTAAGATCATCTTCACCGAGGGCCCAAACGATAGCATCCAGTATGTTCGATTTCCCAACCCCGTTATTTCCTATAATCACCCCAATACCGGGCTGGAAGCCCATATTCGTCAGCTCTGAGAATGATTTGAATCCTTGAATATTCACATCTTCCAGATACAAGCTGCTCGATTTATCCATTTTAACCTCTTGCGAAGAATCAATCAGTTTTGCCTGATAATTCATTCCTCTCATTCTTTAATTGATGCCGACGGCGGATCTCATCGCACAGCTCCTCCTGCATGGGGATGATGGCCTCATAGACAAGTTCTTCATCCAATGCGACACTGGGGAGAGATTTGGCCTTAAGCTCCTTAAAACGCTGAATCCCTTCGCGCGTGCGCATGTCCCATTCTTGCACTTCAATAAGACCTTTAATATCCTCCGGTAAGACCCTTACCGATTCCGCCATATAGACGCAGGCCAGTCATTGATTGAAATCAGTTAAAAGCACATCCACAACGACCTTTTGCGCCATAATATCCTCCCTTCAACTATTCCACCCTTAAGATATTAAAGTCAATCTCTCCACCGTTTCTTTCCAAGAGCCCCCAGGCCAACCCTTTATCATTCAATGCAGGCCCTATGCTAATAAAATCTATCCCCCCTATCTGCCACCGGCCCCATCTCCTTATCTGGCTGAAGAGGATTACCTGGGCGCTGAACTGGGGTACCATGGCTTCCAGGGCTGGAAACACTGTTTCGTCCTTTAAAAACTGCGTCAGATCGCAGACCATGTTCATTTCTAAGGCAAAAGGCTCAAAATCAGAAAAATCAGGAAGATCACGTATATACTTCCCAAAAAAAGCCATGCCTTTCTTTTCACCCAACCGGAAGGATAGGACCTGGGGAAGACGGACCAGATAATCCCTTTCCTTTTGATTAAGGCCATGGAAACCTGGAGGCTCTTGACCATTTGCATACCTGAAGTCAAGTTCTCCCTGAATGACTAAAATTTCTTCCTTTCGAATTCGCTTGATCAGATCCTCATTGTTCGCAGAATTCCCTGTCATGTTTCCAAGAGAGTATATAATCTCTACTTCCTCTTTATGAATATTTTCAATAAGGCCTTGCAGGAGTTCACTGTGTCCTCCCAGGTCGCCAATCAGGCCAATGCGCTTCCTGGGCTCGGGATCTGAATAAACCTTAAATGATCGGGCAGGCTCAAGGCTACCATCCATAGTGGCTTTCAGGGCTTTAGCCAACTGATCCGGACATGACGTGCCATTCCTGCAAGTAATTTCTCCAATGAGTTCCAATACATCATTTACTGGTCTGTCCTGCAAAAATCGGCTTACTAACTGGGCATTGCCCGGGCATCCCCCGCCCACGAATCGCACCTCTTTAACTTCGTCTCCTTGAATCTGGAAATGGATTTCCGGGGGACAGACGCTTTGGGTAGGATAAACATACCGAAGAATTTTTTCATCGGGTTTCAATGTATCAATCCTTTCCAGCAGCATTGGAGATGTATCTTTCAAGAAACTCCCTTAGTTCCTCCTGACCAGGCGTTTGATCAAATACCAAATCACCATCGATAAATATGGACGGAACCGGGGCGGGTCTTCCAAGTTTTTTCGAAAGCTCATTATATCGTATTGCACCTTCAATTTTAGTAGTGATTGATTTTTCATACTTTATGGCATCGCCAAACTCCGGAGCCACTGCTTCGACCACCCTGGCCATGTATTCACAGGGGATTCAGTGTTGCCCTTCGTGCAGGAGTTCCAAATGAATCGTTTTCATCTTTTTCCTCCCTCCATCCGTTTTTCCATGGGTATTGCGAAATCGGTTATCACGAAAACAGTCATAATCGTAACGAATAAACCCCTGGCTTTTTGGGGGGTCACTTAATTACTTTTTTACCAAGTATTCATATTTATTGGATTCAATCTGCATTGAAAATCGTCGAAAGGACGATTTTTTAGAATAAAAGAGATGAAAATAGCAAGGCATAAAGTATATGGGTTAGGGCGAGTGGATCGTATCAGGCGATACCTTTTCGAGTGTTTCTTGAAAGCGGGTGTTGGTTCCCTTTTGTACAATTTCCTTTTAGAAAAGATTCGAGAGCCTTGCATCTGGATTTTTTTTACCGTTAAGTTCATGGCTTCACCCATATCACTTATAGCCTTTCCAGGCCTGTAATCACTCCGTGGCAGCGGCATGCAGTGCTTACCAGGAGGTGGCCACTTGTCTGTTCTACCTGTGCCAGCAGGTCAAGAAGATGATTAGCGCGATATCCGCCGATTCCCGATCCCAGTTGGTGGCTCCGGATGTTAAAGGATTGAAAGTGGTCAAACTGTATTTCTCCAAGGATTTCAAACATGTTTTTCTTTCTCTTTTCTCCAGTGACCGTGCAGATATCACGGGGTTCGGCACAATCGTCAGGACACCTGAAATCGGCATGACTCGCGTAGATATTTCCCTCAGGTCCATGTATGGGGTTCGGGAGAAGGGTGTCAATATCAGAGGGCAATGAAACGCGCCGAAGTTGCTCGGGACCCATACGCACAAGAAACCACTCAGCAGCCAGATGCACCGGTAAAGCCGGAATGATCCAGTCCGGTTTACTCCCCACGTCAAGGTGATGCTCCAAGAAATCTACCCCATCCGTCTCTTCCAGTGTTGTATCCGGGCCTTCGCATTGCACAAGATTCTCTTTGACCGGGTCGACTAACACGAAGCGCCTCTCTTTTTTGCTCTTCGCCAACCTCCGGTACGCAAGCTTTCCAAACTGGCCAATTCCGATAATCCAAATCTTTTCCATAGTGATCTTTTGTGATATGAGTCTGTTTTACGCCTCTTTCCCCTATAGGTCAGTATGTGAAGTTGTTAAAAGCCAATTTATATTCTATAAAGGACTTATGCCGATGGATCAGATTAGTATTGATTGCCCCGTTCGTGAAAAGATAAATGAGTATTGCTCTTGCCCAAAATCGGACTGCCCAAGGCATGGGATTTGTTGTGAGTGTATTATAGCACATAAGAACAGGATTGAGGATTCAATCCTAAAGCGTTTTCCGCATTGCTTAAGGGATCTTGTAAAAGAAGGAATGGGTAGCTGATAGCCATGGTAGTTTAGATTGTTGGTAGTCCGCAGGCAAGTACTAAAATTCGATTCCCTTTTGTGCATTGATCCCCTGATTAAAGTGATGTTTTATTTCTGTCATCTCGGTGACAAGGTCTGCAATCTCTATTACCTCTTTCCTTGCATTTCGTCCAGTCAAAACGAGATGGAGTTCGGGAGGTTTGTTTTGAACGACTTCCATCAGTTCACTCATCTCTATCAGGCCAAAATAGATGGCTATATTTATTTCATCTAATATGATCAAGTCATAGGCTTTCCTAGCCATAGCCTGTCGGAAGGCTTCAAGCCCCTGGTGGGCCATGTGCATATCCATAGGTTCACAAGTCCTTGTTTTAAAAAACACGCGCCGCCCAAATTGCTTTATGGTAATGGGTAGATCGGTTTTTTCCAATGCCTTTATTTCACCAATACCCCTTTGTTTTTTCATAAATTGTAAGATAAGCACCCGCATTTCATGTCCTGCAGCCCTCAGAGCCATTCCTAAAGCAGTCGTGGTTTTTCCCTTGCCATTGCCTGTAAAAACGATAATCAATCCGTGTTGCCTTCGAGTTCCCGTCACCATCCAAGCCTCCAAGTTTTGCAGGTCAGTTTTTAGAAAGGAAAACTACAACAGGACCCGGGCATTTGGCAAGGTATTATTGTTTTTTCTATTTGATTAATCCGATATGAGCTATCGTGGATTTAACCTTTTGATCGCTCACTGTTGTCGGGTTCACAGGTGCAGACGACCATGTTGGTTCGGGCGGACATCAAAGGTGCGATAATAAACCGGAAACAAGCTGCGGCGGCAGCGCCCCCAAGTAGAGGGGCAGCGATGTAAACCCAAAAGAATCCACCCTTAGGACCAGGGATAGCGATTGAGCCCCAGCCGGCAGGAAGGAAATGATCCGAGGGCCAAAATCACGAGCCGGATTGATTCCTGCCTGAGTCAAAGGAGCAGTAATGGCGATTATGGCCGAGACTGTTCCGCCGACAAAAATAGGGGATGATCCCTCGCTTGGCCGCCCCACATTACACCCTTCTGTTAACAAAAAGATCATCAGGACAAGTATAAACGTGCCAATCCCTTCCACAAGCATGGCCGAGCCCATAGATACCTTAAACCACAGTATTGGAACACCGGGATTGGGGAAGTATTCTCCAAACATCATGGCGGTACGCATGGATTCCGGGCTTCCACGAATGATTGCATTAGCCGACTCGTAACCGACAATGTTACCGTGAAAAACAAGCAGCACCGTCGCGCCGGCAGCGATGCCGAAATTCTCCTACATGACCGGCAGAAAGTTTTAGTCTTAGTTGTGGCTATCGAGAAAGAGCAGACAAGCCCTTTCCCCAGAGATTCCTTGATTGCTCACGTAACCTCAGATCTCACTAAAAAGGGCGATTTTGCCCTAAAACAATCGCAAGTTTAATTCCCGATTTTTCCCCCAAACGGAAGCGGAGAGATCGCCCGGAACCATCAGGCATTGAGGGCCTGGTCTCATTTATTTGATCAAGTACAA
>JAKLQB010000089.1 GCA_022013615.1 Desulfobacterales bacterium
AGTGACGACGATTAAAACTGACCACATATCCGGTCAGCAATCTCTTCATGACTATTGACAGCCCCGTTGTTCCCGTACGCAAAAGGAAGTGTGCATGGTTGGATAACATCGCCCAGGCATAGCACGAGGTCTTGGTGGCAGGCAATAATTCCCCAAGGCGCTTCCATAGATTATCACGATCCTTATTATCTTTGAAAATATTTCGGCGTTCAATACCGCGGATAATAACGTGATGGAGCACGCCGGGTGCGTCCAATCGGGCTAATCTGGGCATGTGTATTTCCTACCACATCACCTTCACCATGTCAATTTACTTATTTTCCTATGACCGTCCCTCATTTTCCATTTTCTATGAAACCTCCTTAATTGTTAAGTATGGGACTCTTTATCGACCTTGATCCTGATGGGTGACTGGTGCGGATGTATTTGGCAAGTGGAAAAAGAGCGATTTTTTTCAATGGAGAGGTGTTTTTTCTCTTGACAAGCCCTTTAATGGGTGACCCCTTTAACATAAATCGAATGCTGCCATTGATATCATGTTCATAAAATGTTAAAAATTTTTTCAGTCTGTATATCGATAGCATAAATTTCCTATGAGCAGCGGTTGATTGAAAACGAAACCTGCATCAAAATCTTTATATCAGAAAGTCGGAATCGCCTCTTTGATTATGATGGCATCGGTTTTCTTAAGCCGGGTGATCGGGCTTTGCCGGGAAATAGTCATTGCCTATGCCGGGGGTGCTGAAGCCTCGGTTGACGCCTATCAGATTGCCTTTGTAATGCCAGAAATTTTAAATCACATTGTTGCCAGCGGTTTTTTGTCCGTGACCTTTATCCCTATTTTCTCCCGATATCTGGCTGAAGGCCGGGAAACAGAGGGATGGAAGGTCTTTTCCATCATTCTTACCGGGTTTGGCAGCCTGCTTCTGTTTTTGATTGTAATCGGTGAGTGGTTAACCCCTGAACTGATCGGCATTATCGCACCCGGCATAAAAGATCCGGTGGTGAAGGCGGACGCGATTCACATGACCCGGATTATCCTGCCGGCCCAGCTTTTCTTTTTCATCGGCGGCATGCTGACTGCGGTCCAGTTTGCCAAAGAAAAGTTTGCTGTCCCGGCCCTCGCCCCCCTGATCTATAATGCCGGAATCATTGCCGGCGGCATGCTCATGTTTAAAAAATTCGGAATGGCGGGGTTTTCCTGGGGAGTTCTGGCCGGGTCATTTATCGGGAATTTTGCCTTACAAGTCTGGGGCGCCAAACGCGTGGGCATGAAATTTTCCCTTCTTTTTGATTTTACGCATCCGGATTTGAAAAAATATATCCTGCTGACCCTGCCCCTGATGCTGGGGCTGACTATGACATTTTCAACGGAATTTTTTCTCAAATATTTCGGATCTTTTCTTCCCGAAGGCAGCATTGCGGTGCTAAATTACAGCCTGCGGGTCATGCTCCTTTTGGTGGGTTTTTTCGGCCAGGCCGTGGGGGTGGCGTCTTTTCCGTTTATGGCCCGCCTGGCGGCGGAAAACAAGCTGACTGAAATGAACCGGCTGTTAAATGGTACCCTTCGCTATCTGGCACTGGTAATTCCGTTTTCCGTTTTATTCATGGTACTTCGCCATGAAGTCATCTTGATTCTGTTTCAACGGGGACGGTTTGATGCATCCGCAACAGCCCTGACATCCAACGTACTGGTATTCATCATGGCCGGTGCGTTTGCATTTGCCGCCCAGACAGTTGTGATCAGAGGTTTTTTTGCGATCCAGAACACCCTCTTCCCTGCTGTTTATGGGACCATTGCCGTAATATTGAGCTTGCCTCTCTATTATTTCGGAATGCAGAAAACTGGGCCGCAGGGGCTTGCCCTGGCTATTTCCCTGGCTGCCATTGTCCAGGTTCTGATGCTTTACACTATCTGGAACAAAAAAAGCCAGAACAGGGAATATCCCAGGGTACAAAAATTCTATATTAAAATCATCGCTTTAAGCACTGCGATGGGCCTGTGTCTGGAATGGTTCCGCAAAACCGTTCTTTCCGGTTTCGATGTACTGACACTGCCCGGCAGCTTTCTTGTCTGCCTGATCATAGGAACACTTTTTCTTGCACTGTTTATTGCTGCCGGTCATATTCTGGGAATCTCCGAGATTTCGGATCTTCTGCAACGGATACGCAACAAGCTATTTAAAAAAAATCAAACCGGCCAAGCAAACGGATGATAAAGAATCATTTGAATAAAACATTCTGGACGGTATATATGTTAAGAAATGAAAAAAATGCATTATACACCGGGATTACGACAAATCTTGAAAGACGCTTAAAAGAGCACAAAAACAAACTTGAAAAGGGGTCAAGTCTACGCTTGACTCATGCGTATCGCAGTTTTAATTTCCTCGACCCGTTTTTTCAATTGTCGATTCCTGGATATCTTCCTCCTCATTCTTTCTACGACACTGCTGACCGAAATAAATCGGCTGATATTGAAATCCCGGCCTATCTCCTCCAAATTGTCGCATCGAAGAGTCCTCAACACATAAATCGCACCATTCCTCGGTGCATTTGAGATGCCCCTTCTTGATCTATACAGCGCAACCCTTATACTTAGTAGTTTCTGCATACCTCACGTGATACCACGCATCTGTATATTGTATTCTCAGTGGCCCGGACATAATCCATTTTTATAACACGGCAAACATGAGTCAACGGCAGATTTGACCCCTTTATAATTATCAACATTTGCAATCATTTTATTTCTTCCTTTCTGTTCAAAGCTTTGTGAAAAGATGCTAATCGCGATAGCGAGGATTCGACGTCTATAAAAGGCCGGGGTTGAGCTTGCCGAAACCCCCTTGTTGAAGTTGTTGTTATCCCGTGCGTATAAAATTACGGTTAACTTTTGGCATCAACGCCCCAAGCTTTGGCAACTTCAGGATTCCGATAAAAAAAATCCCTTCGAGTTTCATCTTCAACTGCATTAAGAGGGCAGGCAAAATTCATACACTGAGAACACAGAAATATCTTTAAAGTCATGAAGAAGCCACCGACAGAAAGCACATAAACAATAAGAAGAAACCACTGTAAACCAAAAATTAAGAATAACAGGGGATACTCCCATATAATGGCAAAGCCACTTAAAAACATAACTTTTTCTATAAGTGACATAGGCCCAGGACGGTATTTCCATATTTTGGGTGAACCATAATTTGCCCAACATTTCAATGAACTGTCTGATTCAGCGTAATGCGGACAATGCGAACACATTACCCTTATTTCAATAAATCCGAAATATCCGATAATCATGGTCAACCATGGAATTAACAACCAGCCATTTATATAACAAATACCGGCGCCCCCTAAAAGAAAGGAGGGGAAGACAACTAAAAGAAAATGTATCAGATCTCTGGGCCTAAAATGGCAATGCAATGTTTTGTGAACAGGGCAACCGTTACATGTTTCAGAAACACATGTGGCAATTGGTTTGTTAGGATCCAAAAAGAACATCGCAACCTCTGATAAAAACAATAATAAAGCTCAGCAGGCGAACACGGAACTGAAAAGCGTGAAATGCACCAGTCCTTTCACGTCCGAGTTCATGTCATTATGTGGTTTCAACAATTAAATTTAGGATTCATTTTGAATAATCGACATTGCTATTTTTGTGGCTTCTTCGGTATAGTCCTTACATTGTTCAACCATGCGTGTGGGGGGACGGTCATAGCTAAATAAGTAACTCAGTTTTTATCCGATAATTATTTGACTTCGAGATTGCTTCGCCCTTGATAACAGCATACCCCACTCCGGGCTGGGTTATCCCCAGCCTTCTCGCCAACTCTCTTTGCGCAAGCCCAAGCTCTCTATGCGCCCAAAAGCAAAAAAGGGCTCTGGCGTCAGACTTCACCTTCTGCCTGCCCCTGGAAAAAAGGTCTTCTTTTTCAATTTTATAGATCTCACATACGCGATCTTCAATCGTATCGAGATCATACCCCAACCGCTTCATCTCATAATAGCGATCAAACTTTTCATCCACTTCTTTCAACACGTCACATACAAACCCATCATCCCCCAGTATCCTCTGATCACCTTTCACTCTTTTCTGGCCATCTATCCTCATCTTCTTGATCGCTTCCCAGCCTCCTAAACTCCGAATCAAACCGCCACCGACCAACTCGGGCCGACGACCTAATTCCACTCCTTCCTTTACATATGAATTATACTGGCCCCTCGCCTTGCTTACTGTCTTACCGAAATATGAAAGAACATATTTCGTATCCATCCATTCGCAGGCTCTCTTTCCCATCAATACAGCGTGCCCGCCGTATTTATAGGTCTTCAGACGGTTGAGATCAGAAACAATACCTGCACGTAACGGATTGAGATGGATATACCGGACA
>JAKLQB010000848.1 GCA_022013615.1 Desulfobacterales bacterium
CGCAATTGAAGGAACACCTACCGGTCGCATGACCGATCCAGAGGAGATTGCGAAACTTATATTGTTCCTAAGCTCTGAAGCTGCGGCCAACATTAACGGCCAGGTAATTCGCGTTGATGGCGGGGCGGGAATTAGCATAGGCATGGATGATTTCATGCATTCCTTTATTTCCAAAAAGAGTCCAACGGTGATGAAGATAAAATCGACAAAGTGAGTTTCTGATTAGAAGAATTAATACTTATACAAGGCCTGAATAGCGAGGACTTCCAATGCAAGTGATAGGTGATATTGTGCGTTTGAATGCAAAGCGGTGCCCGGACAAAAATGCCCTTATAATGGATGATAAGCACCTTACCCATGGCCAACTTAATCATAAGGTCAACCAGCTGGCCCATGGGCTCCTCTCTGTGGGAGTAAGGCCTGGAGATAGAGTGGCAATATTGGCCTACAACTGTCTGGAGTGTGTAGTTGTTAATTACGCTACTGCCAAATGCGGTGGGGTAGTGGTTCCGGTCAACTTCCGCTATAAGAGAGATGAGCTTATTTATCTTATCAACAACTCTGAGCCTAAAGTTCTGTTTTTCGGACCTGATTTTATTTCCCTTGTTGAAGATGCCAAGGCCGAATTTGTTTCACCTGTCCATTTGGTGGCCATTTCCGGAGAGCTCTTGGATTCAGGTCTTAATTTGACAAACCTGATGGATGAGAGGTCAACTGAAGAACCTGGAATCAAAATGGATCCGACCTCGCCGTTCACAATTACTTATACAAGCGGCACAACAGGCTCCCCCAAGGGGGTGCTTGCCTCACACTCCGCCTTTCTCAGCATATATCAAGGAATGACTATTGAGGGTGACCTTCAGCCTGATGAAATCACCCTTGTATGCCTGCCTTTGTTCCATACTGGTGGGATGCATGCCCTGACCCAACCGACCTTACTTAGAGGAGGCACGGCTGTCATTATGAGTAAGGGGTTTGACCCGGATAAGATCCTTGATGCCGTATCACGATACGGTGTTACCCTTACTATGTGGGTGCCGACCATGCTGGCGATGCTGGTTAATTATCCAGATATAACCAAATACAACCTCTCTACGCTTGAGAAGATCTGGTATGGCTCTTCAGCGATTAGCCCCCCAGTTCTTAAAGCCTCTGTGGATATCTTCAAGACCCAGTTCTATCAGTGGTATGGTCAAACCGAGACCGGCATGGTTTCGGTGCTGAGACCCGAAGACCACATTGAGCGGTCACAGTGCACCGGCCGTGAGATGTTCAATGCGGACCTTCGAATAGTGACCGAAAATGGAAAGGACACACCGGAAGGCGAAATTGGTGAAATTATTAGCGCCCAACAATACCTCGGCATGATCGGGTATCACAACATGGAGGAAGCCAACAAAAGGACCATTCGAGATGGGTGGATACAAACCGGAGATCTGGCCAGGGTTGAAGGCCAGGGATATTTCACAATAGTAGACCGCATGAGCGACATGATTATCAGCGGAGCCGAAAATATCTATCCTAAAGAAATCGAAGATGTTCTAAGCGGTCATCCCGGGGTGCTGGAAGTGGCCGTATTCGGCATTCCGGATGAAGTATACGGGGAATCGGTCTGTGCAGTTATTGTGAAAAAACAAGGAAGTCAACTGAATGAGAAGAAAGTCATAGATTTTTGTGCATCCAAGATTTCCAGTTACAAAAAACCGAAACGAGTTGCATTTATTGATGAACTTCCAAAAAACCCGTCAGGAAAGATAATGAGGAAGGTATTGAGGGAGCCCTATTGGGCCGATCAGAAGAAAAGGGTTTGAAGGGTGGCGTCTTCATAAGGCTTTTTTCATCGAACTTTCCGTTAACGGTAGCAGATAACACTAAGAGAGGCAACCGATGAGACTTAGGGAAAAAGTTGCGCTCATAACTGGAGCAGGAGGAGATCTTGGCCGGGGCATGGCGCTCCGCTTCGCAGAAGAGGGCGCCAAAGTGATGGTGAACGACAAGAATCTTGGCAAAGCCCAGGAGACTGTGGATCTGGTGACTAAGCAGGGAGGAGTGGCAGCGCCCAATGGAGCGGATTTGACCAAGGCCGAGGAAGTAAAAGAGATGGTTGGTCAGGTCATTAGCGAATGGGGACGACTGGATATCCTGGTTAATAATGCTGGTGACATTCGGGATGCCTTGCTCACAAAAATGAGCGACGAGGATTGGGATTTTGTAGTGGATCTAAATCTCAAGGCAAGTTTTCTTTGCGCGCGGGCAGTTGCCCCTCACATGATCGAACGTGGTTATGGCAAGATCGTCAACATATCCTCTATGGCCTACAAGGGGAATATTGGTCAGGCCAACTATGTCGCAGCTAAAGCAGGTTTAGTAGGCCTCACCCAAGCTTTAGGATTGGAACTGGCAAGATACGGAATTAACGTCAACTGCGTGGCGCCAGGTCTTATCGACACACCAAAAGCCCGGACTTTGGACGAGAAGGTCCGGGATATACTGGTAAAGAAAACACCAATGAGGCGTATGGGAGAAATTATCGATATCTCAAATGCGGTCTTGTTCCTGGTATCTGATGAATCCAAATATATCACTCGTCAGACGATTCATGTGAGCGGAGGGATGGAGGGCTTCTAAGAGTGCACATATAGTCAGTCTCAGTTGACAAGCCATCGTTATTTGGAATTGACGTTATAAGGAGCAGCGTTTATGACCAATTCGTCAAAGACTCTAAAAAAAGAAAAGAATCAAGACTGGGTCCTGATTCAGGCGGGATTGTTTAATTATCCTGTGGAAGAGGGTCAGTATCCGGCCCTGCTGGCGAACCGATGCACAAGTTGCGGGAAAAGTTTCTTTCCAAAGCGGACCCTTTGTCCACATTGTTTTGAGCAAGGGGAAATGGAAGAAATAACACTTGACAGGCGATGTGTCATTTATACCTGTACGGTAGTACATATTCCTTCTCCGGCAGGAATTAAAGCTCCTTATGCTTATGGGTATGTGGATATACCTGCCAACAATATTCGTGTTTTCGCCCTTTTTACAGGAGGCGATCCGTATTCATTTCAGTCCGGTCAGGAAGTGGAGTTGGTGCTGGAACCCATAAAAAAAGAGCAACAGGGGCAACAGATCATCGGATATAAATTCAAACAACTATCATAGAGATATAATTATGAGAGATGTATTTATCGGCGGTGTGGGAATGACCCTTTTCGGGAAACACCCTGACAGGAGTCTAAGAGATCTTGGACGGGAGGCATGTCTTAACACAATTCGCGAAAGTGGTATCAATCCCAAAGAGATTGAGGCCGGATATTGCGGTAATGCTTTGGCCCCGGCACTCCAGGGCGAAACGGGTGTAGGACAGAATGTCTTCTGGGAAATAGGCATCAATAGAATTCCCATTGTCAATGTTGAGAATGCGTGCGCCTCGGGTTCCACTGCTTTGCGGGAAGGATGGATGGCGGTAGCCGGAGGGTTTTACAATATGGTCATGGTTGTCGGGGTAGAAAAGGCCGTTATGCCCAAAGGTACCATGCTCAATGTCGGTGCGGCAGAACTGGAGACCAGGTTAGGGGATGTTTTCCCCGGTTACTTCGCCTTGGTTGCCCAAAAACATATGGAGCGATATGGGACTACCCGGGAACAACTGGCCCAGGTGTCAGTAAAGAACCACTTAAGTGGAATATTGAACCCATACGCCCAGTTCAGAAAAGAGTTCAGTCTGGACGAGGTGCTCAATTCTCCGATGATTGCCGATCCCCTTACATTGTACTCATGTTGCCCCAACAGCGATGGAGCGGCCGCGGTGATATTGTGCTCTAAAGAAAAGGCCCGGAATCTGGATATTAGCCCAGTTAAAATCACAGCATCCGTATTGACCACCGGCACCTATGAAAACCAGCAGGATATAACCTGCTGGGAAGTGGAAAAGCGGGCGGCAAAAGAGGCCTACAACATGGCCTCACTGGGTCCGGAAGACTTAGATGTGGTCGAGGTCCACGACGCTTTTACCATTTGTGAGATCGTCCATTACGAGGACTTGGGGCTGTGTCCACCAGGGGAGGGAGGCCGTCTCCTTGATGAAAGGGCGACCGAGTTAGGCGGACGAATTCCTGTGAACCCAAGCGGAGGCCTGTTGTCCAAAGGTCATCCCGTAGGGGCATCCGGTGTTGGACAGGTAGTAGAAATTGCCTGGCACTTGCGGGGCCAGGCAGGAGAACGTCAGGTGAAAAATGCAAGAGTCGGCCTCGCACAAATTATGGGCGGCAGCAAGGAAGCGGATACTCGGGCCTGTACGGTCCATATTCTGGTTAGGGAATAAAAGGCACGAATGCATGACCAAATTACCTCTTCCCGCAAACGTATTGAGAGGTAGTCATGGCCAATCCCCGAGCCAGTTCGGTAGTCCTTCGTGGAGCCATAAGGGTGCAACAAATAGGAGAAGTGATTTGTCATATGATAAATGGCGTCTATGGGCCCTTACTAAAAAGGATTTTGATAGTATTGATGCAGAACAACACTGACCGGGAGCTATTGAGGGTATAATGCCTTGGTGGGGATTACAACTTTCAGGGGCTTTCTTTATTTTCACTGCTCATGTCGTTAACAGACAGTTTGGATTGTGCCTGAAATCATACCTGTACTACTCTTTTGTTTCAATATGCCTAACAGGCTGGATGCTTCCCCTTTCTTATCAGAAAGCGCCATCGTTTTTCCAACCGTGGTTTTTTGGAATCGCTTCTCTTACTGTATTTGGGGTATTTGGCAGCTTATTATGGTTTCATGAATCTGTTCATTGGTATAATTGGTTAGGCGCATTCTTATCAGTAGTTGGCTGTTTATTGTTAGGATTATAGAGCGTAATAAAAATTCAAATATGTCATAATAGAGCTGGCTTCACGGCTAATCTGCTTTGAGGTTGTCGTCTTTGTCAGATACATAAAATAATCTACCCAAGAAGGGAGGTACGCCTCAATAAAGACAGCCTGGTATTGCAAAATATTATTTTATATCTCATAGATCCAATAATGGGGCAAGCCAGAGCAAATTCCCAAAGCCTCCAACCAGTTCGCTATATCCCAAGAAAATATTGTGTTTGCGATCTATTAGCTTACATACTTCTTTCACGTATTTTTAGCGCTTTTTGAGCGACTCAATTGGGAGAGGAAAAGATTATTCTATTGAATCGAATACAGGTTGGACTTATTCGCCATGGCCATTCCGGTGGTGTTTTTTCTTGTCTTTCCGAACTCGAATATAGATCCCAATAACTCCCATTTCATCCAATTCCTCAGCCGAATACTGGTCATCGGCTTTTGGCGGACCGACAATATGCCCTTTCAACCTGACACTCTCATCGTCTTTATCAACATTCGTCATCCATTTTAACTTTTCGTGCTCCTGTCGCAGCTCTTCATCCCAATCTTTTGTCTTGTCCATGTGGCACCTCCCTAATCAAAGGATAGTGGCCAACCCAGGCTCAGAGGTCCTGGCTTTGCTTTTGGCTCCTGAAAGGCACTTCAAAGGCTCTCTGAAATATGACGTTTCTTTGACTATATATCATTTTGCCATAAGGTTATTTTTTGAGCAAGAGGGAAAAAACGATACGCAGGGCTAAGTCATTTAAAGAGATAACGCGTTGAATGAATAGAACTTATTTGCTTATTTAATTTTCTGAAAATCCGAAGCTCGAAATACGAAATCCCTGGCCCAGACCTAATATTAAAAAGCTTGAGTTTCGTCCCTACCACAACG
>JAKLQB010000849.1 GCA_022013615.1 Desulfobacterales bacterium
ATCGCCAAGTATAAATGTGGGCTTTCCTCGAAGAGAAACATTTTAAGTTATTCAAAAACCTCGTTTTGCCGATTAACCCATAAGTTATCAATGAGTTACATCTGCTTATAGTATAATATTAGGAGCTAAGTAGATAGGCATAATATTTATATCTGTAAAAAACTGAAGCGTTTCAGCCCTTCTCGTTCAAAACCTCCTTTCTAAAAAAAGTAAGTCCGAAGATCTTCCAGACCACTGAAAAGGCTTTTATTAATCAACAAATCCATTCATATCTACCGTCCAAGTTTATGAACTAACGTGATTTTTTAAAATCGTCTAAAAGATGATTTTTTAAAGGGAAATAGATGATTTTTACGTTTTAAGTCTATGATTCCTTTTCAATGAAAAAGGGCACGCTGGTATGGATTCGCGTAACAGTTTAGCGCTTTCTAAAAATCATCATTGGATTATCGGGCCATGCCCCTGGTCTCTGAATTTTATGATTTTGGGTAACAGGCCAATGCGCTCAAGTCTATACGGCAACCGTCACGACACGATAGCAACGTAGACATCGTTCGGCTTCAGCCACAGCCTCAGGAGTTGAAAAACCCTGTTCGATCTCGTCAAAACCGGAAATCCTGGATTCCGGAGGTAGCTTCGACAGCTTTTTCCGTTCTGATGTTTCGACTTTTTGTTTCACTTCTTCATCCGGGTTATAAACTTTTATGTATCTAAAGAGCTTATCAAAATGGTCATCATTATCAGGTTCAACGGGTAGATTGTTAATAAACCTGTCGATGCTGAGGGCTGCTTTTTTGCCGCTGGCCGCTGCTTCCACCACTGATTTGGGGCCGTAAACAGCGTCACCGCCGGCAAACACCCATTCCAGTTCGGTTCTAAAAGTGGCGGGATCAGTGTGTAAATCGCCAGCAGGTGAAACCGGAATATTCTGTCCATTGGCAAAATCCATTTCGGCTTTCTGGCCTATGGCCAGGATGACTGTCTCCGCAGGAAGCGTTGTAAGATCCGTTTCATCATATTCTGGATTGAAGTTGTCGTTTTCGTCGAATACGCAGGTGCAGCGCTTGAATTCCACTCCGCATACTTTTCCGTCCTTGCCTACTATGTTTTTAGGTCCGTACGAGTTGAATATTTTGATCTTTTCCTCGATCGCACCTTCAGTTTCATGTTCCCAGGCGGGCATCTCGTCTCTGGATTCAAGGCTGACCATAGTCACCTCCTCGACACCGAGGCGTTTGGCCGTACGGGCCACATCGACTGCCACGTTGCCGCCGCCGACGACAATGATCTTTTTCCCGATTTTGATCTCTCTGCCAAGGGATACATCCCTGAGAAACTGAATGCCTGAAATCACCCCTTCAAGCTCTTCGCCTTCAACTCCAAGCCGGTGACTTCCGTGGAGTCCTGGACCCAAAAAAACCGCATTGAATCCATCGGCCTTAAGGCTGTCAAGGGTGATCTCTTCACCAAAGGAGGCACCGGTTTTGATGGTGACGCCCAGCTTTTCGATCGCTTCTATCTCCTTTCGGAGAATATCCGGAGGAAGAGAGTATCTGGGAATCCCTACCAACATCATCCCGCCGGCAACAGGCAATTTTTCGAAAATCGTGACCTGATGCCCTTTTAATGCAAGGTGATAGGCACACGTAATCCCTGCAGGACCTGCACCGATAATGGCCACCTTACCGGTCTTTTCCGAAGGCGCAATCTGAAATTCCGGCACCCTGTTCTCGGACATTTCATGGTCTGCCACAAAGCGCTTGAGAGACATTATGGAAATAGGTTCATCCACATTGGCCCGCCGGCAATGTTCCTCGCACGGACGCACACAGATACGGCCCACGCAGCCCGGCAGCGGAAGCCGTTCACGGATCACATCAAGAGATTCTGCAAATTTCGCATCTTTGATTAATTCAACATACTTGGGAATATCGAGATGAATCGGGCAGGCATCCATGCAGGGGGCAGTCAACTTGGAATAGTATGTGCCGGCTTTCACTGTTTTTTTAGTATCAATGGCCTGTGAAAATTCGTCAGAAAAATATTTCAGGGCTTGCATAAGCGGGACAGGGCCGGCTTTACCGATGGTGCATTTCCCAGCATCTATGATGGCTTCAGAAGTCGACTGTAAAAACTCTAAGTCCTCTTCCGTGGCTTCGCCGTTAAATATATCTTGAAAGACCTCTAACTGCTCTTTCCAGCCGGTCTTGCAGTAATTACATTTGTCACATGTTTTTGAATGGTCGTAATTGGCCTCCAGGTAATCTTGCAGACAATCAAGGATATCAACATCCGTCGAGCGGAGAATGATCCCATCCCAACCCATTAAGGCCTTTATCTTTTCGTTCTTATTGAAATATACCGGCAATTGGACATAATCTACGGGTTCATAGGCTTGGGGATCTTTTCCCCGGTTGTCAACAATCCTCCCTCCCCATGAACTGAAAATGATATCATTCATGCTCTCTCCCTTTCCGGACAATTCTTTCAAAAAAGGGATTGAATGGAGAACCCTGCGGCAAAACCACAGGGATCTTCACCTCAAATGGGCTCACTTTATCGTTCCACCTTTTGGAGATCAGCTGACTCTTGCCAACGCACCTTAAGTTGCTCTGCAAAATCAGGCCATAGCTTGGTTATGGGATGGTTCGGGTCCTTGGGCATCTCTTTGGTTTCATCAAAAACAGCGGTGGCCAAAAAGGCATCGGCTAAAGCAATGGCCGGCATGACGCGTCCAGCACCTGCCATGGGACCGGTGAACAAAAGGTCATTAAAGAAGAGTGCAGAAAGAGATTGCACAGCGGCATCAATAGCTGCCCAACTTTTAAAGCCCCACATCTCCTCCTTAAACCGTTTGTATTCCATGTAAGAACCGTTACTTGGTGCGCTGGCCGTTGCAAAACCCCACTTCTCTTTTATCATTTTTCCTGCTATTCCGCACATTGCCGCCGCAGGAGCATTCAGGGTCGTCGTGTCCACGATGACGGTCTCAAATTTGGCATCTGCCTTTTCCATGGCATCCAGCAGCTTCTGTGCCCCGCTAATCCTGCCGGTGGGCATCTGGTCAGCCGGATCAAAGGCGACGAGAAGGACATTCTTTACACCGATCTGCACCATCTCTTTGATTTCCGTCACCGGGTCTTCTTCCCAGACTGTGATACTGTTATAGAACATTCTGTCCAGCAGGCCCTTTTCAGCGCAATACTCTGCACCCTGCAATTTAGTCTTCATCTGAATTGCGTCGACACAGAAGGGCATTTTGCTCACCGAGGTAACAAAATCCACATATTTGTTGAATTTTTCACCCGGACTTGCAACAATGTCCGCCATGGGGGGAACCCCGGTCTCCTCCCCGTATTTCTCGGCAGTTTTGAGCAGCTCTTCAGCACGCTCTTCATTAAACCCTTTTCTCCGACTCCCTTTATCAAATAGCCTGTCGCTTTCCTGAAAGATAGAAAAGCAGGCTATCGTCGGATACTCTCCGGGCTGACCTCCTAACTTTACTCCGCCTATTTCATAAGTCTTCGGCTCTGTTTGAAATCTAAACATCTTTTAACCTCCTTTCTCTAAAAGACAAAACCCGCCCCCAGGCCGTTTAAATATCCCAGAGTAACCAAATTAAAATAAACCAGCCTCTTAAATATATGACCTTGCATCCTTTTAAAAATCGTCTAAAAGATGATTTTTTTGAAGAAAACAGATGATTTTCAAATAACCTACTACTCTGTGTGGATTATAGCGATTGGCAGCTTGGTATTACCCCCTTAAAGGGGCGATTCAAAGACAGGTCCTAATGGGGGGCGGATTCTTTACTTCAGTTTGTTGCAAAGTTTTTCGAGGTCAGGTTAAGAAGGGTCCAGGGGCAAGATAAGCTTGATCAAAAATAATCTGAGGGGAGTAAGACCGAGTTTTTCTCATAGTTTTTCTTTACTCTCCAAAAGTCTTAATAGTTCAATTTTGTCCATCTGTCCGTATGAAGCTATGTTTATGCACCTTTTTTTGGCTTTCCGGACCATGGATTTTAATCTTTTTAGGCCTTCAGGTGTCAATCTGTATCTTTTCTTTTTGCTTTTTTGAATCCACCTGTTCTTCATAAGGATCTCAAAAACTTCGTCAAAGCTCCTGGACAGGGTATATCGATAACCAAAGTTACCGTAAACACTCCTCAGATTCTCTGGAATCTGAAGGGCTGTGTCATTTTTTGCTAACAGATCGAGTAACTCTTTCTTATGCAGACCGGGACCCCTGTCTTCTAAAAGAAGAATAATCATATACCAGATGGATTTGATCTTATGTGTCTCTTTAGCTTTTAAGAACAAGGTCCTTACCTCATTCAAGATCCCTTTCAGTCTATTTCCATCAATATGATCACCCGGATATGTTTTTACGAAAAAGGACATATTTATATCAAAAAGCTTAAAGGTTTTCTGTTTGATTTCCTCAACATCCGGGTCATAATTGATATAATCATAGGCCATGAGATAGGGCTCAAAACCTTTGTTATCTTTAATTCTTAATAAGGGGGTTGGAATCTTTTTCAGGTTGTCCCTCGCCTCGAGAAGCTTATGAATATCAGACCCAAAAAGAGGAAACGTATAAAGGTGAACATGAACCATGGGTTTCCCTTTTTTTATACATGATAGGGCTAATGTGGCCGTAATTCCTCCATCGTCAATGGTAGATTCAGGAGAGAATAGTTGAACGCTCAGACTGGGCTGAATTCTTTCCTTGCTTAGGGTCTGAATAGATCTTTTTAATTCAGCGACTGTGCAGCCCCTTCTCAATCTTTTTGAAAGATCCTCTGTTAAGGCATCAGCGCCGACAAATGCCACTTTGAAATTGGTTTCTCTCATTTTTTTTACTAAATTTTCACTCAATCCTTTGGGTCTCAAGAAACAGGAATATATCATCTCTCTTCCAACTTCCCTGTTCAGCATTTGCAGATAGTCACAGATTCTGATAACCCATTCTTCTCCGATATTAAAAGTATCATCCCAGATATCCACATTTTTGATTTCAGGATTCTTTTTTAAAAATTCGCTTAATTCTTCGATAAAGAAGTCGCTCTGTACAGCACAGTGAAAATCATTTCCGACCTGGCTTGCTATCGAAC
>JAKLQB010000850.1 GCA_022013615.1 Desulfobacterales bacterium
AATGTGCAGACGAAATCGAAATTCGTGACCATGGAAAATCCACCAGAATTCGACTCTTAATTGGGAATTCAACTTGCGATTCCAAAAGGCCAAAAATGGCCATTTTAGTGAGTTCTGAGTTTATTCTGAGGAGTTTCCAGATAGATCGGCTGCCGCAATACGAGAGCAACAAATTAAGAAACGCAAAAACCTTAGTTACATTGAGAATCTGATTAGAACGTCCCGCCAGACATGACGGGAAGTCGCCCCGTTATTAGTAACGGGATCGCCCCTGCCACAGTAAAATAAAGGACTTGACTGGTTTAGTTAAGTCCTTTTTTATTCGACAAAATCATCGTTCCCCGCAGTATTCCCCTCAAAGATAAGTTTGATTATATGGCCTCAATTGTTTGCTGATATTCCATTTCTTCATTATCCAGGACTTCATCCAGTGTGTTCGTACCGATCCGCTTGATGTCTTTTGGGTGAAATCGCGTCAATCATTTTCAGGAAATACGCCGACCAGCTCTTCGCAAAAAAGAAGCGGAAACGCCAGTGAGAAGTGCCGGGGGTTCACAAATCCCGGCTAAAAGAGAACCAACACAACATGTAGTACAATCTTAGTGCTAAACTACTATATACATAAATTATATAAAATAAATTTAAATTATATAAAAAACCTTGACAAAGACTATAATGTATGTATAATTATACTTGATTGTATCTAAAAGGTGCAATTAACCAGAATTCGAAGGTGGATTATTAACAATATAAAGAAAATCGGATAAAAGAGCTTCTCGGGTGTGCGTGAATCTCAAGACCGGGCAATTTCCTAAACAAAACGGAGAGGATTGCACCGGGAAGAAAACGGCATCGTGGGAAGCCATTATCTGGATGAACGAGGTGGATGATTAACGATCAGCCTAACTTTTTTAGAGAATTTACCCGTAAACGTCTGTAACCCTTTTTATTAACCTCAACCCCTGCCCCTGAGTTAGCCTCCTTTCTCAGGGGCTTTTTTTTGATCTTGTGCAAGCTTAGGCGCTCCCCTGCTCAAAAAACGATTTACAACAAAAAATAACTTGATTTTATCCGGGTACGGGTTTAACATTGGATAGATCAATAAAAGCACTCGCTTTTTTTGGTGGAGTGGTTTCGTTCTGATGGAAAGTTCCATTTGTCAAAAGTGGCAACCTGAAGCGTGGGACCATGAGAATTTTTTGGAAAGGAGGGTGTCATTATGGCAAATGGAATCGTAAAATGGTTCAGTGACCAAAAGGGATTCGGCTTCATTGAGCAAGAAGACGGCCCGGACGTATTTGTTCATCATTCGGGCATCAATGCAAGCGGTTTTAAGTCTCTAAGAGAAGGTGACAAGGTTACCTTTGACATAGAGGAAGGCAAAAAAGGCCCTGCCGCAGTAAATGTCAGCGTAGTCTAATAGTATAGCTCACTCTTCTACGCAGAAAAAAGGCATTCCATCGAATTACGATGGAATGCCTTTCATGGTTTTGGAGACAGGCTATTACTCTTATTTTACTCAATCAGTGTAGCCAAACCTGACCTAAATCTGGGCGCCAATTCTGGGAAGTTATTTTTGCGCAAGCCCTAAGAGAAAAATTTAAGGGTGTTTTACTTGCTTAGCTTTACCAGTAATAGTGCGCGCGCCCTGTAGACTGTGCTTCACATTCTCTCTCATACAAATGCTGCATTGTTCTTTAAGTAGGCCGTGTTTACATCTATCCATAACGAACGCTTTCCTTTCCAAGTTTATACAACCCAAAAAAATAACCAGGCCAAAAGGCCTGATTTTCTGGATCTCAATGAATAGGCATTTTTCGAAGTGCCACTAATATAGAGATGACTTCCACTTTGTCAAGGCATGATTTGAACAGTCAAGGATTTTTCTGATTCCTCCAAAACAGAAATCCGATATTGACGCACAAAGCCAATTCATCTATTCTCCCAACACAAAAATACAAATTCTTATTATCGGAGTGAAAAACACTATGAAATTTCTGGTATTGTTTCTGGCAATCTGCCTCCTGTCTTCTCCTCTTTCGGCTATGGAACTCAAGTCGAATGAAGAGAAGGATTACGGCAGGATTATATGAATAACGGGAAATATCCACCGGCATACCAGGCATGGGTCGTTTGGGGCTTGGGGGCAGCTTTGTATTTTACAGGCTTCTACCATCGGGTTGCTCCGGCCGTAATGACCGACCAGTTGATGGCTGATTTTAACATCGG
>JAKLQB010000851.1 GCA_022013615.1 Desulfobacterales bacterium
ATCTCCACCATAAAATCTTCAAGTCCACCAACAATGACCTCAAAGACGTTCTGCCCTTTTTTGGGGAGGAGTTTGACCCCTTTCCCAAACAGGACGGCGCTGATGATAAGAATGAGCATAATAAACCACATGTGTGTCATGTGGGAATAGTGACGGGCAAAATGCTCCAGACCAATGGCCGAAAGGATTGCGTCTATAAAAAAAATTGGATGCTCCATAGATCTAAGCTGTCTCCTTTGAAAATGTTGTTCGGATCATTAGGATTCCTAAACTTACAATACCAATAACCACTATTGAGAGTCCCACAATTAAACCTACAGGATCTACCCACTTCTGTGAGATAAAAAAGTAAATAAGTATCCCCATCGCTGCAATTCTAAGATAATACTTGGCAATGACAGATGTTTTTTTTGTCGTTCGTGAGTCATCAGCGGAAAAACCCTGACGGATTGTATGCTGGAGCGCATGGAAATTTGCGATAACCATCAAACCCCCAATAATAACACCTGTCGTAAAGTTATTACTCATTAAAAAATAACTAACTGAAGCCAGCAACAAAAGAATAACCCAGTTTAGGTATTTTAGATTCCTGTACACATGCTCCCAGTCCATTACAGTTTCTCAGCCCTTTTGTAAATGATATAGAGGTTTCTAAATGCTGCTGCGATACCAAAACCCAGGAAGATCAAAAGAAACCATGGGCTTGTATCCAGCCACTTATCCAGGTAATGACCGATCAACACCCCCAGTGCGATAGCCAGGCCCATGGACAACCCAATGCTACTGAGAAACCCCAAGGTCCTGACGGTTTTTTTCAGGTCTTCGTCCATTTTCATAGGTCAAGACCGGCAGCCCAACCCATCTGCTGATAAAAATGGGTGTCTATCACACGTTTTCAGATAAAGTCAATAGAATTGTTTTTTTAAAGGTTTTTTAAAGCGATTGAAGCACATTCAATGGTCTTCCGGACCGTTTCTTCACTATGGGCCGTAGACAAAAATGCGGCTTCATAAGGAGACGGAGCAAGATATATCCCCTGATCAAGCATACTCCTGAAATATCTTTTGAACTGATTTTCATCACTGGCCTTGGCCGTTTCAAAATCCGTTACTGGTTCGTCCGTAAAAAAGAGCGAACCCATGGATCCGACCCTGTTGATGACCACATTGACGCCCGCCGCTTCTGCAACCCTTTTAAGACCGGAAAAGAGCATATCTCCTTTCTTCTCAAGGTCATCATAAGGCGATTTCTCTTTCAGGATCTTGAGCGTTGTGAGACCTGCCGCCATGGCCAGGGGGTTCCCGGAAAGGGTTCCCGCCTGATACACATTTCCTTGGGGTGCCATCCTGGTCATGATCTCCTTTTTTCCTCCATAGGCGCCAACAGGCAGTCCACCGCCGATAATCTTACCGAGGCATGTCAGGTCGGGCATGATATCATAGAGTTCCTGGGCTCCTCCTATGGCTACCCGAAAGCCGGAAATAACCTCGTCAAAGATGAGAAGAGCGCCATATTCGTTGGTAAGTTCTCTCAAGCCCTTCAGGAAGGCTTGATCCGGATTAATGACACCCATGTTGCCGGGGATGGGTTCAACAATGACGGCCGCAATTTCAGGGCCAAATTTATTAAAGGCCTGAGAGACGTTTTCGAGGTTATTAAAGGGAAGCGAAATCGTATGCCTGGCCAGATCCTGAGGAACCCCGGGGCTGCCGGGAATGCCGAGCGTGGCGAGCCCGGATCCTGCTGAAACCAGCAAACTGTCAGCATGACCGTGATAACAGCCATCAAACTTGATGATTTTCTCCCTGCCGGTGTATCCCCTGGCAAGCCTGATAGCACTCATTGTTGCTTCTGTACCGGAATTAACCATGCGGACCATCTCAATGGAGGGCACCA
>JAKLQB010000852.1 GCA_022013615.1 Desulfobacterales bacterium
AGCTTTTTGCAGTTTATGGATGAGGATAATTCTGAAAGTCTTATTCTTTCAGCAACAAATCATCCCGGAATATTGGATCATGCCCTTTTTCGTCGTTTCGACGATGTAATTGAATATGCCTTACCTGACAAAGAGAGTGGAATTAGACTTCTACAAAATAGATTAGCATCCTACAAAAAAATAGAGGTTAATTGGGAGAAATTGGCTGATGCTGCATCGAATATCAGCCATGCCGACATAACTCGTGCCTGTGATGACGCTATTAAAGACATGATTATCCATGATCGAAACGGTATTACACAGAAAGACATCTTACAAATGATAACGGAACGTAAAATCCTTGACAAAAAACATTACAATCAAAATAAGCAAGGTTTAACCACGCCTAAATAAATGATGGACGATTCCCTGTATCAATACCCGCATATCCTCCTGCCCCCCACATCCACGACAGAACGATTCACAAGCCCAAAAAGCGGACCAAGACAAGGAATTAAAACCCCGTTAAGAGACAGGCAGACACATAGCAAAGCCCTACTTAGGCAGATTGACGAATTAAAGGAAGCAGTTGAACAGCTTGATAGGGAGAGATCGGCATGGGGCATTGATGCACAGGAAGGAATCTGCATAGAGTTCAAGAGCGAACCTGAGTTTGATCTGAAATTTGAGAGTTTGGATTATTCCCCATCTGGGATAGAGCTACTCGCAGTAAAAGAATTCGCGGCCCGTACATACGCAACCGTTTTTGTTCCAGAAGGCAAGATATCTTACTTTATCAAGAAAATTAATGGATATTCTAACCAAAGAAAAGCGAAGCTGGAACATGTCAAGAATCCGGGGCAAAGATACAAAACCGGAAGTCGTTGTTCGTTCCATGCTTTTTAGAATGGGATACAGATTTCGTATTCATGTCAAGGGGCTGCCCGGCTGCCCAGATATTGTTTTGCCTAAGTACAGGGCAGTGATTTTTGTTCATGGCTGCTTTTGGCATCGACACCCTGGTTGTAAGTATGCATATACACCTAAAAGCAGGCAAGCCTTTTGGACAAAAAAATTTCAAAAAACCGTTGAACGACATGAAATCGTTACCAGAGAGTTGGAAGACCAAGGATGGAAGACTCTGGTGGTATGGGAGTGTGAGATTGCCAACACAGGTAAACTTCACACAAAACTCATTGATTTCATGGTATAGTTTCATCCATATTGATTAAATAAGTATTACCCTGTATTATGGTTCACTCTTCTCAGGTAATAGAAAAGATGGAAGACGACGAGCTCTTTGCTTTAAGAGTTCAGGTAGACAAGGAGCTGGCAAACCGTGGTATTCCCTTTAATGTGGGCATGTTAGGTGAAAAGCTTTGCATCTCCTTCTTCAATTCAAAACCTGGATTGCCAAATCTGCTTCAGGCTCCAACTGGCGCAAAGAATGTTGATGCTTTATCCAGGGATGGAGATCGTTATTCTATCAAGACATTCAAAAAAAGCAAAGAAGACCGGTACAATTTATCCAGATGATAGAAACCCTGATAAGAAGCTATTCGAATATCTGGTAGCAGTCCATTTAAATCAGGATTATGAGTTAAGTGCCATATATAGGTATACATGGGACGAGTTTCTTAAGGTGAGAGCGTGGGATAGAAGAATGAATGCCTGGTATGTTCCCTTAAGCTCAAAAAAACTGAAACTGGCTGAAATGATATTTCAAGAAAAACAATGCATTCTCTGAGGTGTGAAAGAAATATGGGTTTGCGTACACTGGATTTATTCCATGGAGCTGGTGGGAGCAGTATTGGCGCCCAAATGGCTGGTGCTGAAATTATCGCAGGCATTGATTGCTGGCAGGTTGCATCTGATTCCTACCACAGGAATTTCCCCGAAGTTCAGTTAGTAAACGAGGATATAAGGAAAATCTCTATAAAAAATTTCCATAAAACTATTGGAGACATCGATCTGATTGTTGCTTCCCCTGAATGTACCAGTCACAGCTGTGCTAAAGGAGGCCGTGACCGTTGTGAAGAAAGTAAACTGACAGCTTTTGAGGTAACCAGGTTTGCCAGAGAATTCAGACCAAAATGGATTATTATTGAGAACGTAATTCAGATGAAGTCCTGGAGTGGGCATTCAGAACTTCTGGAAAAACTTTGGAAATTAGGTTATTACGTCAGAGAACAAAAGCTGAATGCTAAGGACTTTGGGGTCCCACAATCACGAAAGAGACTTTTTCTTCTCTGTTCCCTTTCGGGGAAGGCAGATCAAATAATACCTCAAAATAAGAAAACTAAAACAGCGCGGTCAATTATCGATGTTAATGGTGGCCACCGCTTCACGCCGTTAAATTCTCCCAAAAGAGCAGTGGCAACTATTGAACGTGCTGAACGTGCATTTTCCAAACTCGGGGAAAATGAACCTTTTTTGATTGTTTATTATGGTACCGATGGAAGTGGTGGATGGCAGTCACTTGATCGACCTCTCAGGACTGTTACGACACTTGACCGCTTTGCTTATGTTAAATCTTCATCCAATGGCCACATGATGAGGATGCTGCAGCCCGAAGAGCTTAAGGCTGCCATGGGGTTCCCCAAAAATTACAGGCTGGAGGCACGCACACGGAGAGATAAAATAAAACTGATGGGTAATGCTGTTTGCCCACCAGTCATGAAGCAGCTTGTTAAAAGTTTGACTGAAACAAATTCGTATGATGAAACATAATTTATATGAACAATACAAAGCAGTCTTTTATTTTATCATCCGATATTTTGTGATTTGAAAGATATAACCATATAGCCACATGAAACGAATTATCAAAAAACATCGTTCGGATAACCTTCCATTTAAGCCCAGGGCGCGAATGCTCCTGCTTCTCGGTGATCAGCTTATTCGTGATCCAGGGATTGCTGTATTCGAACTGGTAAAAAATGCTTATGATGCTGATTCACCAGATGCCAGAGTAACGATGTCCCGGATAATAGACAAAGATAGAGGGAAAATAGTTATTGAAGATTCTGGAACAGGCATGGACTATGAAACGGTAACGAATGACTGGCTGGAACCAGGCACAGATTACAGGGCTTTGCAAAGGAAGGCAGGTGAACGGACTCAGAAATATGGCAGATTGCCTGTGGGCGAGAAAGGCGTTGGACGTTTTGCTGCTCATAAACTGGGTAACCACATCAGGCTTATTACCCGCAAAAAAAATCTTCCGGAAATAGTCGTTGAATTCAACTGGAAGGACTTTAAAAAGCACAAGTATCTTTCCGAAGCGCCAGTAAAGATTCAGGAGCAGTCACCACAGGTTTTTACGGGCCGGAGAACAGGAACGAGGATCGAAATAACCAGACTCAGGAATATATGGACCAAGGGAATGGTGCGGGATCTGTCCCGGGCTGTTACATCGATTTGCTCTCCTTTTGACAAAAGAGGTGAATTCAAAGCTGAGCTTATACTCACCGAAAACAGAGCCTGGCTCAAAGGTCTTTTGACTGTGGGCAGCGTATTGGAATACGCTCTCTTTCGAGCGGAGTGCGATATTTTTGGGAGGAGTCTTACCTATGAATACGAATTTACACCGCTTGCAGCCATGGATAAAGTTAAATCGCGGCAGGATAAAAAGACCATGGATCTTAAGCTTGATCCTGCCATTGATTTTGAATTGATGGAACGTGATATCGGCCCCGTTCATCTCGATCTGTACATCTTTGATCGTGATCCAAGGATTCTTGCGCTTGGCGTTACTGATAAAGAAGGGCTGAAAAAATTCCTCAATGAAGCTGGAGGAATACGAGTTTATCGGGATGGAATTCGTGTATACGATTACGGCGAGCCTGGTAATGACTGGTTAGACCTTGGCGGGCGTAGAGTAAATATACCTACAAAACGAATCAGCAACAATCTGGTCATAGGTGCCGTCTCTCTTCAAATCGAGAGCAGTCCGGGCCTGATAGAAAAGACAAATCGAGAAGGGTTTGTGGGCAATGAAACATTTCGTGCGTTTAAGGAAGCGGTGGAGTTTGCTGTAACCCAGGTTGTATGGGAAAGAAACCAGGACAAGACGCGCATCCGAAATGAATACAGCAGTAAAAAGCTCAAGGAACCTGTCCTTGCAGACCTGACAGAACTGCGCGACATAGTTGAAAAGAAGAATCTTACAAAAGATCTGGGAGCATATCTTGACAGAATTGAATCTGATTTTGTTGTCATCCGAGACCGGTTTCTGACCAGTGCAAGTGCTGGTCTGAGTCTTTCGGCTGTCATTCATGAGGTTGAAAAGGGAGTGGAGGTGCTTGTCAAGGCCGTCAAAGAGGAGAAGGCCAGTCCGCGTATTAAGAGGTTGGCAAAGCACCTTGCAGATTTAGTGGAAGGCTTTGCATATTTGATACGGAAATCCGGGACAGGCAGGGAAAAGGCAGTTTCCATGATTTCCAGGGCCATGTTCAATACCGAACTGAGACTGGATGTTCATAAGATCGGGGCGGAGGTTGACAAACGACAAGGAGACTTTGAAGTGAAGTGCAGCCGCAGGCTGATAATTTCAACGCTTATGAATCTGATAGACAATTCCATCTGGTGGCTGGCTAACAAGTGGGGCAAGCTTGAAAACAGAAAACGCATATATATTGGTATATCAAAAGAGTTTAAAGGCGGTCCGGCCATTGTTGTCGCGGATAACGGCCCTGGTTTCATGGATCCTCCAGAGTATTTAATTGAGCCATTCCTCAGTCGAAAACCGGATGGAATGGGGCTGGGACTTCACTTGGCTGATCAGGTTATGAAGGCACAGGGAGGAAAACTGGTATTCCCGGAACCTGGGGATATATCGCTTCCAAAGGGATTCAATGGCGCAGTGGTTGCACTTGTTTTCGGAGGTACGAATAAATGACAGGACTGAATGGGGCGAGGGTTATAGTCGTTGATGACGATGAAAATGATGCTCTGCCTATACTGAAAGCATTTGCAAAAAAGGGCATTCCTACCGCCTTCTTTGATGGCAGTCCCAGGGGACTGCCTCTAAAAAACGATCGCTTACGCGGTGTCCGGCTGGCGATTCTTGATATGGATCTGATCGGTGGTGGTGCCTCCGAAAAATCAAAAGCGGCCGCGCTTGTAAAACGTATTGAAAGAATCTTAAGTCCCAATAATGGGCCATATGCTGTGCTTGCCTGGACTAATCACCCTGAATTACTGGAATCTTTCGAGAATTATGTGTTTGCGATAAAAAATGTTCCAAAACCCATTTTTTCATTCATGCTCACAAAGGCCGAGTGCCGAAATAAAACAGGAAAACTCGGCAATCTGGCTGTAATTTCTAAAATGCTCGATGATAAACTGATGCGGACAAGTCCTCTAATGTTTTTGCAGGCATGGGAAGAGAAATGTTTTTCAGCAGCTACTCAAGTAACAAACACTCTTTCTGATCTTGCGTCCGGTGATGCTGCTGAACTTGATGAATGGCGCAGCCTCTGGAAGACTCAATTACTGGAGCTGATGCATGCCATGTCTGAAGAAGCGGTTGGAAGGAACCTTAATAAGAATATAGTTTTGAATGGTCTTTATAGTTCACTGAATCCACTTCACACCGACCGGTTGGAGAGTAATACTGCTGCATTGTCTGCGTCACTAGATTCAACGGAAATTATTGAAGCGCCGGCAGATCCCGGTATCGAACGGAAAGCCAGGATCAATTCGATGTTGCACCTGTCTTTTGAGAATTTGGGACATTTTACTGCCGGAAACATGTACAAATTCTCATCAAAAAGAAAGCCGAAATGGATGCCGAACATCCAGAAACTACTCGAAGATGTCATACAAGGCAAAAAGGGAACAAGACAGACATTGACAAAAATTGACGAAGTATCAAAAGCTTCTGTTCCCGTTCTTGTTGAAGTAAGTGCAGCCTGTGATCATGCTCAGAAGAACATACGTGTAGCCCGGTTTATCTTTGGCCTGATCATTCCAGCCGCTGAGAGAAAAAAGCTGAATTACAAGGCTGACTTTATATGGGAGTTTGGACCATTTTTTCTCGAAAAACTGATAGTTGATGCAGGACACTATTATTTTTACTTCAGTGCCCGTGATATAGTAACGCTTGACCTTAGAAAAGCACTAAAGATGAAAGCAGTAGCCAGGATACGTAGACAAGCTTTGTCTGACTTGCAGTTTTGGCTGGCCCACCATTCAGCAAGACCAGGAATGATGTTACTCAAAGACCGCTGATAGGCCCAAAAATCAGCATTATAATAGGCTAACGGTTGATTTGAATTCAAACCTTCCGCCAATAGTGTGTATAAAATTGCACAGCTATTCGATAGTTGGGAATCAAGACATTAACACATCTATCTCATCTCACGACTTAATGACATGTATCTAAATTTTGCATCCAACATGCTTAATACTGCGGAACCCTTTTCCCACGGGAAAGATGACTACATCGTACCGAGAAAGAAGTAAATCTGGAGACGCTTTATGAATAACAACATACGTTGGGGACTGGATAACCCGCATCCCTTTTCACAGATGAAGACAGAACTGATCTGGGAAGGGAAGTACGATGAGTATGGCAACCGGAGGACGGTGGATATTGCCGGGTGTGCCATGCCGCTCCAGAAGATCGAGACCATTGACGAGCCAGCCTCCCGTGCCTATGTGCAGGGCAACTTGTTCGACCCGGTCAAGGCCCATCGTGACGACTTCCGCAACCGGCTGGTCTGGGGTGACAACAAGTTGATCATGTCGAGCCTGCTCAAGGAGTTCAAGGGCAAGATCGATCTCATTTATATTGACCCGCCGTTTGATGTTGGGGCGGATTTTACGATGAAGCTCCCCATCGGAGAAGAAAAAGAAACAATTAAAAAAGATCAGTCGGCTTTGGAAATGGTTGCATACCGCGATATGTGGGGTATGGGTACCGATTCATATCTTCATATGATGTATGATCGGCTAACAATTATGAAGGAACTATTGAGTGAGGCGGGGATTATTTATGTCCATATAGATACTACCATCGGTCATTATTTAAAAATTCTCATGGATGAAGTTTTTCAAAAGGCAAGATTTCGCAATGAGATCGTATGGTTTTACACAAACAAGCTTGGCACAGGCGGTAACACATTTGATAGTCACCATGACAGCCTTTTAGTTTACACTTCAACTAATAAGTGGGTTCATAACCATATAATGCGGCCAGTCAAAGAGAAGAAGATGCAGCCGGTTACACAGAAAATTGCTGGGAAAAGAGTTTGGCTAAAAAACGAGGATGGCAGCTTGATGTACAAGATGAGTGCCTCAGATCGCAAAGTTGGTGATGTTTGGGAGGTGCCATATATAAATCCAGTTGCTTCAGAACGATTGGGCTATGCTACTCAAAAACCAGAAGCTCTGCTTGAGCGCATAATATTAGCCTCTTCCAACGAAGGTGATCTTATAGCCGACTTCTTCTGCGGATCCGGAACCACCGGCGCGGTCGCCGAGAAGTTGGGCCGCCGCTGGATTATGTGCGATCTTGGCAGGTTCGCGATTCACACCGGCCGGAAGCGACTTATCGAAATACAACGAACCCTTCACAATGAAAATAAGCAATACCGTTCCTTTGACGTGTACAACCTGGGTCGGTATGAGCGCCAATGGTGGCAGAAGGAACGGCTCAAAGGAGCTGATGAAGAGCACCGCCGGGTGGTCATGGAGTTCTATCGGGCAGGGCCTCTGCCGAATGCTACAGGGCTATTGCACGGGCGCAAGGGGCAGGCCCTTGTGCATGTGGATGGCATTGACAGTATCTTTACACGAGACGAGGTGCGGGCCGTGGTCAAGGCCGCACGGGAGGCCGGGGCCAAAGAGGTCCACTGCCTTGCGTGGGAATTTGAGATGGACCTTCGGCTCGTCTGCCTTGAGCTGGAGGCGGCGGCGGGCGTCAAAATCAAGTTAATACCCATTCCCCGGGAGATCATGGAAAAGAACAGGACGAATCCGCCGCCGTTTCTTGAGGTGGCAGTTTTAGAGGCTGAACCGGTGTATAGAAAGGAAGGCGCGAAGCGTATTGTTGACATAAAGCTCACAAAGTTCCTGCCAAGTCTTGCAGAGGTGCCGAGCAAGGAACTGGAAGCCTTGAAGGAAAGAGCTATCAAGAGCGGATTTGACTTCATTGACTTCTGGTCCATTGACTTTGACTGGCACGATGGTAAGCCCTTTGAACATCACTGGCAGGATTACCGCACGCGAAAGGACCGGTCTCTCAAGACGGTCAGTGACTTTGGGTATGATAAGTATCCGGCAAGCGGCAAGTATACTGCCTGCGTCAAGGTCATCGACGTCTTTGGCTGTGACACCAGCATCACGGTAGAGATCTCTATTTAGAACCGGCATGCCAAGGGACGCTGTTCGGTAAAAGCAAAGCGCTGAAAAGATCGCGGAAATACTTGGGGTGGAATATTAAAGGCGATAATTAGCAATAAAATCAATAAAAAAACAATAAGAAATCGGGCGTCAAAAATAATAAAGCAAATATTACCAATAAATTGTCCTTTTGTTAATTCCTGGCTGTTCACAGGGAAAAGCAAAAAGAATTAATAATAAGGGAGTTACGCTATGAGCAGCCCCATCATCAATCCCGCGGCCCTTGAACCCCTGTTTGCGCCAAACGAGGAACCAAATTTTCACAGGGTTCGGGCTGAGAAGCCGGGCGAACCCGCAAAAGTAGTGAAGGGGAGAAGGCCGTCATCCATCACTGTAGCAAACAACCTCCGTTCCTTTGTGAAGGCATGGCGAGAGAGTGAATATGCGGGCGCTTCCGATACTACACGCGAGCTTCTTTTTCACTGGTTCGAGCGCGACCACGTGATTGAAACGCCTACTGAAGAACGCATTCCGTTCAGCTACTACTTCTGCCAGCGGGAGGCCATTGAGTCCCTGATCTATCTATGGGAGGTCCGGGGACTGAGAAGCCTTTCCAATGTCATATCGGAATTTGGAGGGGACGACCGCGAAACAGCCGCCCTTGGAGTCAACCCGGAGGAAGACCGTTGGGCCAGGTATGCATTCAAATTGGCCACAGGCACGGGGAAGACGAAAGTTATGAGCCTGGCCATCGTGTGGAGCTACTTTCATGCCCTTCGTGAAAGCGACTCCCCAATGGCAAAGCACTTTGCAGTCATTGCTCCCAACCTGACTGTCTTTGAGCGCCTCAAGGAAGATTTCAGAAACGGCTTTATTTTCGACAAAGATCCTCTTATCCCTGTGGCATGGCGAGGTGACTGGAACCTTTCCGTGGTTTTACAGGGCGAGGCGGCAGGCGCGGCCACGGGCGGGACCCTGTATCTTACAAACATTCACCGGCTCTATGACACCAGCAAGCACAGGACAAAAAAGGAGGCCGAGACATATGAATGGATGGGACCTCCCGTGTCAAAAGCAACAGCCCTCGATACGGGCAAGGAGCTGCGGAAACGGATCACTGCCCATGACCGGGTTATGGTGCTCAATGACGAGGCCCATCACCTCTGGGACCCCGGATCTGCATGGAACGAGGCGATAAGCTTCCTGCATCAAGAAATCCTAAATAAAACCGGGGGTGGTCTCTGCGCTCAATTAGACTTTTCGGCCACCCCAAAGGACAACCACGGAAATATCTTCCAGCATGTAATTTGCGACTCGCCATTAGGGGAAGCGGTTGATGGCGGCATCGTTA
>JAKLQB010000853.1 GCA_022013615.1 Desulfobacterales bacterium
AACATGCAATTGGTTAACTTGTTAACTAATTAACCGATTACCCAATCAGGATTGATCATGCCCCCATTCAAGCCACTCAGGACCGAAAAATTCTCTCAAGAAGTAGCTAACCAAATCAAAGAAAGCATATTTGATGGAACTTATGTCTCAGGTGATAAGCTTCCTTCTGAAGGCGATATGTCCCAACTGTTTGCCGTGAGCAAGGTTACCGTAAGGCAGGCTATCAGGGTCCTTGAGAATTCCGGAATTGTATATACCAAGCAGGGCGTAGACGGCGGAATTTTTGTGGCCGAGGCCGACACCATGTCTGTAAGCTCATACCTTTCGGATATGCTCAAATTGAAAAGGGTCAAAATGAGTGATTTGACCATGGCCAGGATTATTTTTGAACCGGATATTGTCTACCGTGTGGCCAAGGTTTGGGAAGGTGATGATTTAGAAGTTTTAGAGAAAAATGTTCAGGAAGCTCAAATTGCTCTTGATAAAAATGAGTTTCGAAGGTCGAGACTGTTGAATCTGGAGTTTCACCGTTTGGTCTGCAATATCTCGAAAAATCCTGTGGTCATCTTTGCGCTTAATTCAGTGATCGATGTGCTGGAAGAGAATGTACTGAAAACAGAATTAGACAGGGATTTCATCCGTGATGAAATTATCGCTCATGAAACCATTATAGAGAAAATAAGGTCACGAGAAAGAGAGCAAGCGCACGATGAAATGCGAGAACATATCAAGGTAGTTCATCAAAAACTGGAAGAAATTTATTCCTCCGGTGATCGTCAAATAGGTGAGTAATTGAGTTGGAAAATAGTCCCGCCTAACGGGATTAGTGATTTAATCATATCAAGTGTCCAAATTTTAGGTAAACCAAATAAATTCAAATAATAATCATTTTTCGCTAAATAGAGGGGGAGATTATGGTTGATTTAACCGCAGAAATTGGTGGAGTAAAGTTCAAGAACCCCATTGTGGTAGCTTCGGCTACACCTACCATGGATGCTATTAGGATGAAACACGGTATAGATGGGGGGGCCAGCGCTGTTATTGCGAAATCACTCTTTGGAGAGGCTGGAAGGCTTGGTCGAAAGTTCCCGCGCCCAAGGTTCAAACTCATTGATTACCGGGAATATCCGGATTATCCAAAAAGCTTACCCCACGCATTTACCCTGCGCTCTTTAGAAGAGTGTTCGGCCTTTGATTATCCGACTTATATGGACGACATCAACCGTACCAAGGACTTAATCAAAGACGATGGGGTTGTTATTGCCAGCCTTTCAGGCTCATCTCTGGATGAATGGTCTGAAATGTGTGAATTGGTGAATAAGACCAATGCGGACTTCGTAGAGCTCAATAACTCATGCCCATTTGCTGCTGATATGGGCGTAAAAATGGGCGCCGGTGCTGTTGATGTGACATATGAAGCAGTGAAAACGTGCGCTGGAATATTAAAAAAGCCCTTTTCAGTAAAAATCACCCCACAAGCCAATGACCCGGTAGCAATAGCCAAGCAGGTGGAATCGGCAGGCGCTTATGCAGTCAATATGTCGGCCAGGTTTTCGGGTATTGTTATAGATATTGAGACGGCAAGGCCGGTGCCATTCGGAGCCATGGGCGGCTATGGCGGCCCTTATCTCATTGGTTATGGACTCAAACTGGTGAGTCAGGCAGCCAAGGAGCTTAAAATCCCTATTATTGCAGGTCTTGGTGTTTGGGACTGGCGTGATATCGTGGCCTATACCATGTGTGGGGCAACGCTGGTTCAATCTGCAGCGGCGGTTATGCTCCAGGGTTATAAAATCACGGGTAAATGGGCTGAATCCATGGCTGCGTGGATGGAAGGGAAGGGATACAAGAGCCTGGATGATATGCGTGGTGTGGCCCTTCCAAATATTGTGAAGACAGCCGATGTACCGCGCAAACCTGAGAATATAAAGGCCACTATCGATACGGCGAAATGCACCAGGTGCGGTATTTGTGTGCGAAGCTGTTTCTATGATGCCATTACTTTGACCAAAGTCGGGGCAGTTATTAATCCCGGGCTCTGCGATGTTTGCGGGATGTGCACTGAAGTCTGTCCGGACCATGCCGCACAGTTGCAGTATATATAGCCTCAATTGATGTGGTACTTGGTATCCGGTACTGGTTTAAAGAAATATTTTTCAAACCCATAAGAGAGGAACGGGAAAGTTGAAACAAGAGACCCTCCAAACAGATGTATTGGTAGTCGGCGGGGGTGGCGCTGCCAGCAGGGCCGCTTATGAGGCCAAGCGCTTTGATCCCGGTCTTGATGTGACTGTGGCAGTGGAAGGAGAATGGGGGAAGTGTGGAAGTACTGTTTGGGTAGCCTCTGAGGCCCTTGGGATTAACGCACCCTTAAATGCTGCAGGGGATGGAGACTCCCCTGAGGTTTTTCTGGATGATATTTTAGAGACAGGACTGGGCCTTGCCAATCGCTCATTAGCCGAAAAGATAGCCTTCGAGTCTTCTGACAGAATCTCCGAGCTTGTTGAACTTGGCGTGGAGTTTGACAGTACCAATGAAAAGATTCGTCAGCGAAAACTTTCCGGATGTACAAAGGCCCGGTCATTATCACAGGGTGGGCAGACAGGGGTAGCTATTGTTTCAGCATTGAAAAGGGCGTCCCTTGAAAAAGGAGTAAATGTCCTGGAAGGAATAAGGATCGTCGATCTTATTCACAAAGACGGCGAAGTGTGGGGTGCAAGGGGATTAAGGCAGGGCGAACAGATTGATATTCTGGCAAAAGCTGTAATCCTTGCCAATGGAGGGGCAGGCGCGATATTTCCGCACAATATCAATCATTCATCCCTTCGGGGTGATGGCTATGCCATGGCCTATCGAGCCGGAGCACTTCTTACGAATATGGAATTTATTCAGATAGGGCCCGGCGTTGTTTTCCCAAAGATGCATTTTATCATCCATTCCCACATGTGGAGATTTTCTCCCCGTTTGAAAAACAGTTTAGGAAAGGAGTTTCTGGATGATTATCTCCCCACCGGTACATCACGAGATGAAGTCCTTTCTTTGAAAGCCATGTCTTTCCCTTTTTCAGTCAGGACCAATGCCCGGTATGTTGATATATCCATATCCAAAGAAATTATGTCCGGACGTGGAACGGAGCATGGCGGGGTATTCTTTGATGTAACACATGTTCCTGAAGGTGAACTTAGGGAAAAAGCACCTGTCACATATGAGACATTTATTAAAAGGGGAATAAATCTTTGCGCTGACAGGATTGAAATTGCCCCCCTTGTTCAGAGCTTTAATGGTGGAATAAAGATCGATGAGAACGCCGCGACGAGTGTCCCGGGGCTTTTTGCAGTAGGGGAGGTATCCGGAGGGGTTCATGGCGCTGACAGGCCGGGCGGCAATAACCTGGCCGATTGCCAGGTGTTTGGATATCGAGGAGGGCGTGCAGCCGCAGTGTTGGCTGCTGACCGTGCCTGGAAAGCAAAAGAAGCCATCCGAGATGACAAACTTATTGTCATGGAGAATAGCGAAAAGATTGCGCCTATTCGAAACGCAATAGACAGGGCCCTTATGGTTGTCAGGCAAAAAGAAGACCTCGAAGAATTGCTGGACAAGATTCAGTCCTTTCGTCATGAGACACCAACTTTAGACGTTGTTACAGATAATGTACTGTTAACCGCAGAAATGGTTGCAAGATCAGCGATTTTGCGGCAGGAAAGCCGCGGTGTTCATTATCGTGAGGATTTCCCGGATAGTGACCCGGAATTAACAAAGTCTTCATTGGTAAACAAGGGAAAAGAAGGAGAAGTGAAGGCATTTTTTGAGTAGGAATAGAAATGATTCATTTAAGTAAAGTTACTGAGCGATTAGAAAAAGAACTTTCAGCCAAGATACTCACTTTTGGCGAACTTATCG
>JAKLQB010000854.1 GCA_022013615.1 Desulfobacterales bacterium
CCATGTTCTATGTCTCTTTTTTGTTACTACTACGGTACATCCACCGGCCCCGAATGCAACTAACAAAAAAGAGACATAGAACATGGCAAGAGATTGGGTAAGACTGAGGAAGATGAGCCCGAGACCGACCGTGATTGTTCCATAAAGAATCAGCTTTCTCGAACCAAAGCGATCAACGAGGAAACCTACGAGCGGGGCTATGAATCCCATCTCGAGACCTCTAAGGCTGGCGGCAAACGATATTTGCGTATAGCTCCAACCAAACTCCTCTCTGATTGGTTCAAAAAAGGCGGTAAACCCATAAAATACGACACCGCCTACGTAAAGGCCAATAAAAAAACAAGCCAGTACGATCCACCATCCATAAAATATTCTTTTAATCATAGATTCTATAAGGTTATCTTAAAGCCAAAATGATGAGAATTAATGATTAGCGGTATAGTTCACCAAGTGAGGTATGTCAATATAACCTATCGTTCCGGAATGTATTAGCTCGTGCCCATCCATAAATGGCTATTTTCCGCAATCTCTGCGTCAGATTCGGATTTTAATCCTCGAAATACTTCAATGTATTCCTGTGGATAAAATCCTCATCTTTCTTGACCTTGCGAAAACTATCTCATTTCTGGATGGACACTAACTCGATTTATGCCTCAATTGGATACAGAGGATGACCTAACAAGAACAGCCGGATCACCTTGAATTCCTATATGTTGAGTCTTGACAAACGAGTCTTCTCCCTCCATATTCACTTGAACGAAAAGGTAATTCTTATCAATTTATGAGGAAGGCGAAAATGATAAAAAAAATCCTTGTCCCCGTAGACGGATCAGAGCAAGCATACAAGGCAACTGAGTTTGCAGCAAGTTTGGCGACGCAAAGTGATGCCACCATCCATCTTCTCCATGTATTCAAGCTATCGGTAATTCCGGAGGGGCTCGGGGACTACGTCATAACAGACAGGGTCGAATTGCAGGCTTTGGGAAATAAGATCATCGCCTTGGCCGAGGATGAAGCTAAGAAGAAAGGTGTCAAGCATATTGAAGCGACCGTGATCGAGGGGGATCCGTCTGAAAGGATTATCAACTACGCTAAAGACCATGACGTTGATATAATTGTTATAGGAAGCCGGGGGCTGGGAACTTTCAAAGGCCTGCTGCTGGGAAGTGTATCCAACAAGGTATCCCATCGGGCTGACCGGACATGCGTGATTGTCAGGTAGAGATGCATGTGGCCTGGTCCTAAAAAGGCCCGGGAGGCTGTCCGAAATTGGCTATTTTGCCCGATCTATGGAGATTGAACATGAAGACTTTGACCGCCTGCACCCTTGATTGTCCGGATGCATGTTCCCTTATGGTTGAGACTGATAACACAGGACTAATACGCGTCCTCGGCAACCCCGACCACCCCATCACCTCTGGTTTCACATGTGCAAAGATTAAGCGCTTTGGAAAACGCCTCAGGAGTCCAAACCGGATCACCCGGCCTCTTCTGAAGAAAGAGGGCCAATGGAAGGAAATTGGATGGGAAGAAGCCCTGGATATGTGCGCGGAAAAAATACAGGGATATCGATCGGACCCTGCTTCCATACTGCACATTCTGGGCGATGCTGACAAAGGAATTCTCCGGATGCTTACGGATCTGTTTTTCGCACGGCTTGGGGCCAGTCGTGTTGCGGGCTGCCTCTGCGATGATGCGGGGATAGCAGCCTGTATCGCAGATTTCGGCTCTCTGGATCACAATGACATTCGGGATCTGATCAATGCTCGTTGGATTGTCAACTGGGGAAGGGATCCTTCCAGAAGCTCTATACACGTGGCAGCTCTCATGCTGAAGGCACGCCAACGCGGCGCGCAAATTCTCACCATCTCACCCGGTGGTGATGCCAACATCGAGTATTCGGACGTCATGGTGCAGATCCGTCCCGGAACAGATCGTTTCCTGGCCGCTGCTCTTATCCAATTATTGGAGGAACGGGGGCGTTTGCAACAAGAGATCTTTGATAAGACCTGCAATTGGGACGCATTCCGGGAACTCATTTACAGCCATTCAGTTTACGAACTGTGCGGTGTGTGCGGGGTTTCAGAAGATGATATGGAACGCGTTTTTTCGTTTTACGCCCGCAGTGATCCCGTGGCAACGTTAATCGGCTACGGCGTACAACGCCATCTCTACGGCGGAGAAAACGTTCGATTTATAAATGCACTTGCCCTGATATCAGGTCATATTGGCCGGTCAGGAGGGGGTAGCTATTTCAGCATCTCTTCCTTGAGGAATCTAAACATTGAGTGGGCAAAGGGTGCGGGAGATATTCAGCGAAGAACGCTTCTAATTCCGACCATCGGTCGAGATATCCTTGAAGCAAATGATCCCCCAATCAGAATGATATGGGTGAATGGAACTAATGTGGTTAATCAGGCCCCAAATTCGCTAAAGATTGCCGAGGCCTTCGCGGCCGCAGATTTCACGGTGGTTGTTGATGCCTTCATGACGGACACAGCAGAGCAGGCGAATCTGGTGCTGCCATGCGGGCTCTTGCTGGAGAAAGAAGACCTCGTGGGGTCTTATTTGCACAACTTCGTTCACTATGTAAGGCCTGCAGTTGAAGCCCCTGCGGAGGCAAAGGACGACTGCTGGATTCTGTCAGAGATAGGCAAACGTCTGAGTCCCCCGGTGCTACTTCCCGATACTGAGGTCTGCCTTCAGGCATCCCTTGTATCTCCTTTTCTGGAGACTACTTTAGACGGACTGAAACAGACGGGCTTTGCTGAAGCAAAGCGTGCCAGGATCGCCTATGAAGGCATGGCCTTCACCCATGCTGACGGCAAATATCGCTTTCCCATGGAGCTTCACCCCGAGCCTCTTCCTCCATCTGGATATCCTCTGCGTCTCTTGACTCTTGTCCGCAAGGAGGCCCTTCACTCACAAATCTTGCCGGAGGCGCACGACAAGATCTCCACGGTCTGGGTTGCAAAAGAGAACACAATGCTGCAGGAGATAGATCTTGGTCTGGACGTCTTTATTGCCTCTCCCCTGGGCAGGCTCAAAGTAAAGCTCAAAACACTCCCCGGACTCCACCCGGAAGCAGTGGTCTATCGTCGGGACGACTGGATAAAATTTGGCGGTGGTGTGAATCAGCTAATTGAAGCAAGCCTGACTGATATGGGAGACTGCGCGCCCTTTTACCAGCAATATGTTCGTCTTGAAAACTAGTGCCCTAAATATCTTTTGCCTCAGCCATTAACCTATCAAACTTTTCGACTTCCACTACTGGTGACGTGGTAAATGAGATACCTGTCAACTTATTTAGTGCCACCGAAGCTGCCATTACTTTTTCTGCATCGGGAAAATCTAATGTAAAAACAAGATCGTGTTCTCCAAGCACAGCGTACATGGATATAACCTTGCCGTCGTGCTTTTCGATCAGATTGACAGCTTGTTCTGTTCGCTTGGAACTAATTCCTTTTAATGATTCGGATGTGTATTTACCGAACAACATAAATATTGGCATAGTATTTCCCCCTTTTTTCTCTCAGATTTTTTGCAACGTCTCAATAAGTGCGGCCTGTACTATGAAAATTCCCCCTGGCCCAGACCTGGACTTGATACTTTGCGAGAGTGGCTGATCGAACATAACTGCTTCGTTAGGTTACGACATATGCCCGCCAGGAGGCACAGTAACAGTTGGCTCACCAAGACCTTGATCGAGAACCTTAGACAAATTGAAAATGTTAAATATTACCTTGAACTTCCCCGCTGCAAGCGGGATAAATAGGCACTTTAGTTCACTTTAGTCACTTTAGTTCACTTATGGCCAAGTAATTACTCAACTGGTAGAACCTTATTATGGTACCAATACCCGAGGTAGTGGTTTAGGCCGATTAATCAACCACCCCTAAAATAACACCCGAATCATTTGGAGTATCAAAAGGAATGCGTCGGATTTCCTTTGCACCAGCTCCTGAGAGCATGTCCGTGATCTGTCTCTCAGAATAGGTCTGGCCTTTGGGCGTGCCCAATAGCATGTTAAGGGAGAAAAGGGCCGGAAAAATAGGCCCATCCATTGTGTTGTTTAAAAGGAAGTCATGGACAATAATCATACCACCTGGCTCAAGAACTGAAACAGCTTTTCGGATAATATCTTGACAGTCTTCAGGCCCTTCTCCGTGAAGGATATGAGAAAGCCAGACTACATCATAGACACCCTTAATGCCCTCTTCCAGGTAGTTGCCGTCCATGAAATCAACCCGACCAGTCATGCCGAATTTTTCGCTGGTCTTTTCGGCAAAAGGTCTGGTAGTGGGGAGGTCATAGACTGTGGCTTTGAGTTCGGGATTGTTCAAACAAAAATGGATAGCATAGGTTCCAGGCCCACCGCCCAGGTCGAGCAAGTGGCGCCGCCTGGAAAGATCTATTTTCTTTGTCAGCCGGGGGGCCACTCCCATGGCTATGGTGAACATGCCCATAAGGAAACTTTCCCGCCATTCTTCATTTCTTTCTGATGCCCTTTCTCTGATAGGTGCGCCATTCTTTACAGCCTGATCCAACTGAGACCACGGGGCCACCAGATGGTGATGGTGCATTATCATGTGGCCAATGTACTGGGGATTGTCTTTTGAAAGAAAAGATGCGCTGGTTGAGGTGTTGGAATACTTATCATTTTCTTTTATCAGAAGATTCATGGCCGTAAGCGCATTGAGAAGCATGCTTACTCCTCTTTTATCTCCGTTAAGTTTTTCAGTTATTTCCTCGTTAGTGAGCTGTTCGCTGGCCAGTGCCGTAAATATATCAAGTTTGACAGCGGCATGAAGGGTACACGCCTTCCAGTAGTTCCCTGATATTTCGAGAAGCTGACCTTGATTCATGTCTTGTGTGTCCATATCCAGACCTCGTAATTTAACGTCTCGTAAATTCTATCCCACCAAGGCGGGACACAAATATTCAATTGTCAATAGTCAATAGTCAATTCTGGCTTGTCCGGGTCAGATTTTCGCAAATAACTTGGGATTTTTCAAGTGGGCAGGGCCTCCTTCATTGCCCGATTTTTGCACTTTTAGCCCTTAACGCAAGAACTAAGGCAAGACAGGATGATAGTATAAAGCATAACCCCATGGCATAAAACACCGATTCCAGCCCAAAGTGATCAGCAAGGTAGCCGCAAACTGCTGCGGCGGTAGAGCCTACACCGAATGTAAGGAAAAAATGGATACCAAAACCAATGCCTTGCCGGTTTTCAGGAAGGTACTGGGTGAGGAGATAGTTCTGGATGGGCTGAGTCGAAAAATAGAAAAAAGAATAAAAAATAGCTGAGACCACCAGGAAGATATTTAATCCTTTTGCCATCAAAAATACAAAAATGGTCCCGAAAACCACTGCGCCGAGATAGAGCCTTTCCGGTTTGTAGCTGTCTACCAACCGACCGGCAACATACTGGCCAAGTGCCCCTGACAAAAGGGCAATGGTAGCGATTGTGCCGCCAATAGCAACCGTATCAAGCTTAAAAAAACTCAAATGCACATTCTGACCCATGTATGTGGGGAGAAAGGTC
>JAKLQB010000855.1 GCA_022013615.1 Desulfobacterales bacterium
GACCATGCTGTCTTTTATTGCATTTCCACTCGCATTCAAGGCGATGAAAATTCTATGGAGAGAATATCTCTCATATGAGGGGCTGATACCGGCACAGGCTCTTACCATTCAGACTCTGATAGCCCATGGGGTTCTCCTTTCCCTTGGTCTGGTCTTGAGCCGGTTGGTATAATGGTAACCGTTCACGGGTTCAAAGGTTCAGGGTTCAAAGGTTAGATTTCATCGGAACCTGTGAACGCTTACGTATAATGTGTCGTGATTGTATAACTTATTCCAATTGCAGAGCGAAGCGGAGCTAAGTTCGTTCTCGGGAGGCTACAAAATGATCAGTAGATACACGCGACCTGAGATGGGTCGGATCTGGGAACCTGAAAATTTATATGCAAAGTGGCTTGAAGTTGAAATTGCAGCTTGCGAGGCCATGGCACAAGAGGGCCTTGTACCTGAGGAGGCCCTTGAAAACATCAAGAAAAATGCCGCCTTTTCTGTAGGGCGCATCCTGGAGATCGAAGAGGAAACCAAACACGATGTCATTGCATTTTTGACGAACGTGGCAGAACACGTGGGCCCTGATTCACGATATATCCATTTGGGCCTCACCTCTTCCGACATCCTGGACACGAGCTTTGCACTTCTTTTGAAACAGGCCATGGACATAATCGTTCAGGATCTCCAGGAACTTATGGATGTCATTCGGACCAGGGCAATGGAGCATAAATATACGGCCATGATCGGACGCTCCCACGGAATTCATGCAGAGCCAATAACCTTTGGCCTGAAACTGGCCGTATGGTACTCTGAAATGAAACGGAATTTGAAAAGGCTGGTTGAGGCGCGTGATGTCATCAGCTACGGAAAGCTTTCCGGGGCCGTTGGTACATTTGCGAATACTTCCCCAAAGATCGAAGCTCTTGTATGTAAAAAACTTGGGCTAAGGCCTGAAGAAATATCCACTCAGATTATCCAGCGCGATCGACATGCCCAGTATTTTTCAAGTCTTGCAATTCTAGGCGGGACCCTGGAAAAGATAGCTGTCGAGATACGGCATCTTCAGAGGACAGAAGTCCTTGAGGTAGAGGAGCCCTTTGCAAAGGGACAAAAGGGCTCTTCCGCCATGCCCCACAAGAAAAACCCCATTGGCTGTGAAAACATTTCAGGCCTTGCTCGCCTTGTGCGATCCAATTCCCTGGCCGCCATGGAGAACATGCCCTTGTGGCATGAGAGGGATATCAGCCATTCCTCTGTGGAAAGGGTAATCGCGCCGGACAGCACCATTCTCATTGACTATATGCTTCATCGTTTAACCGGAATTCTAAGAGGCCTGGTGGTCCATGCTGACCGGATGACTGAGAACCTAAAAAAAATGAAAGGGCTTATATTTTCTCAGCAATTACTCCTGAAACTGGCTGGAAAGGGCCTTGAAAGGCAGACTGCCTATGTTATGGTGCAAAGGAATGCCATGAAGGTTTGGGAGACCGGGCAGGAATTCAAAGATCTTATCATGGAAGATCAAGAGATTGGCGGATATTTGAGTAAGTCAGAGATCGAAGAAATATTTGACCTGGACTATCATGTGAAACATGTAGACGATATCTTTGAGAGGGTGTTTTAGTAGCAATTAGAATTGCTGTGGGGAAAAATATATTTGCATTTAAGGCTATTGCTGCTATTCTGATTATTTTAGGATTGATTATTGATGATTCCCTGCATTATTGACAAGCGCCGAATTCCTTTTGCGAACTGCGGTTTTATTTTCATTTTCAGCACAGCAGTATTTTTTTTTCTTGGCTGCGGTCTCGTTGAGCAGGAAGAGAACAGTGTAGTCATCGTTGTTGGCTCCAGGCAAATCACCGCTGATGAGCTAAAGAAGGATATGGAATTAATAGGTGCCGGAATGAATGTTCTGGAGAAGCACCAGGACCAGTATCGGAACCAGCTTGCTGAACAGTTGATATGCCATTATCTGATCATGGAATATGGCAGGGAAAAGGGCATTGCTATCCCGGAAAGGGAACTGCAAAGCGCCCTGAATGACATAAGGCGGGAATATGGGGAAGATGCCTTTAAGGAAGCGTTACTTCGGGAATATGTGGATTTTGATCAGTGGAAAGATCAATTCGGAGAGCAACTCCTTGTAAACAGGATTTTAGAGAAGGTTTCAGAAAATATTGTCCCGCCGACCTACGGGGAGATTGAGCAGTATTTTGAAAATAATCCTGATGAATTCAGGTGTCCCCGGATGGTAAGATTCAGACAAATTGTTACCAGGACCAAAGGAGAGGCCGAAAGTCTCCTCAAACGAATACAAAACGGGGAAGACATGAGCGAACTGGCCCGTGAATATTCAATAGCGCCTGAGGCTAACAATGGCGGTGAGGTCGGCTGGATTGCCCGTGACCATCTGGAAGAGTCAATGGGAAAAGTTCTTTTTTCAACGCCGCAGGGTAAACTGAGCCCGGTCGTGGAGACGCCTTATGGATACCATATTTTTAGAGTGCTTTCCATTCGACCCGATACTGTGAAAGAACTTCCTGATGTCATTCAGCAAATAGAAACAAGGCTTCTTCACCAAAAACGTGAAATATTCCTTAAGGAATGGATAGAAAGCCTGGGGACTCATTTTGAAGTCAGGATTAATCAGAAACTGTTGAATAAATTGGAATTGAATTGAATGAAAGGATTTAAGATTTTCTCAATAATCATTTGGACGGCGGTTCTGGCCCTGATATTTCGTCCCGTAGTATTGGCTGAAATATGTAACAGGGTGGTGGCACAAGTGAATAACGATGTGATCACACTCTACGAACTGGATAATAAGATCAAAGAGCTTACCGGTTATGATTCAGGTGAGCTTAAAATGAAAGATGAAAAAAAATATATAGAAACCCGGCGCAAGGTTTTAGATCTTCTGGTCGATGAAAAAA
>JAKLQB010000856.1 GCA_022013615.1 Desulfobacterales bacterium
GGCGGGATTAACCACTTGGCTACTTAATTGATCCCCGGTAGCTCAGTTGGTAGAGTCCCGCCACGGCGGGATTAACCACTTGGCTACTTAATTGATCCCCGGTAGCTCAGTTGGTAGAGCGGGTGGCTGTTAACCACTTGGTCGGCAGTTCGAGTCTGTCCCGGGGAGCCACTGAAAACCAGGCCCAATCCAAAAGGATTGGGCCTTTTACTATATGGACTATTGGCGGCTCACCTTGGCTTTCTGGGTATATATCATCCAAAGCGAAAGTAGTGGTAGGTACTACTGTGGCCACAGCAGCGACCCAAATCGCCGCCTCCGCCAACATAACGACCCTGAATACCGCTTGTCAAAAACCACCAAACGTTTTGAAGGACCTTGGAAGCTCATTTGGTCTCAAGATTGCCAAACCCGCGGCGAGGCCATGAAATTAGAAAAGACCATCAAAAAACGGGGAATCGGTCGTAGAGTCGCTCAGCCGGCCGAAGGTGCCGCGGGAGGCGGTATAGAGTCCCGCTGCAAGCTGGATTAACCACTTGGTCGGTCCCGCTTGCAGCGGGATCCCGGGGAGCCAGATAATACAAGCCCAATCAACGTGATTGGGCTTTTTCATTATATGAGTTTCCAATGTGGCATGTATATATTTGTGACAGAAAAGGTCAACTCTACACTGGTATAACAACTGACCTGGGACACCGAGTGAAACAGCATCAGGCGATTCTGCTTTATTCCGAATTACACGAAGATAAGCATGAGGCAGCCAAAAGGGAGCGTCAAATTTAAGGGTGGCGCCGGGAAAAGAAACTATCTCTGATTAAGATAAGGTAATTAGGTCCATGGGTGAGCTTGCCCTGAGCGGAGCCGAAGGGAGTCTGTCCCGGGGAGCCAGAGATTTCATGGGCAGCCGCGAGGCTGCCTTTTTTTACAATGTATTTCACCTATATCCTGCAATCGGAGTCCACAGGCCGATACTATATTGGATCGACTGACGACCTGCTTCGCCGCATCAGGCAGCATAATGATCCTGAATACAGCGGTTCCAAAACTACAAAACGCTTTCGGGGTCCCTGGAAATTGGTCTATTCGGACAGGTTCGACACTCGATCAAAAGCCATGAGTCGAGAGAAACAGCTGAAATCCTGGAAAAACAGAAAAGCGATCCAGCATTTGATTGAAGCCCAGTTGGTAGAGTCCCGCTGCAAGAGGGATTAACCACTTGGTCGGCCCCGCTTTCAGCGGGATCCCGGGGAGCCAAAATGCATTTAAAGATAGGGGTTTAGGCGAATCTAAGCCCCTATTTTTTTCTCTTGATTCTCTCGGGAGCACTATAGGAGCAATTCTCATGCTCCAAGAACCTATCCAACTTGTCCATGGCATCCTTTTCGTCATCTTTTTCAACGGCGTTATAACGCAAGGACATCGCCATGGTATTGTGGCCAGTCAGTTTCATAATAACTGACCTTTCCGCTCTTGCCCTTCTTGAGGTTCGTATTGAAGGTATGCCGCAAATCATGAAAACAAAGATTTTTGATTCCGGCCTTTAGACCAAGCCGATATTTCCATTACCGATCCTGTATTTATCGACTACCCTGCCTTTCACATATTCCTGCCGCAACAAATCCAAAAGAGACATGATCTCGCCCATCGGGAATAATGCTTTCAAATATATTAAGTTTTCCGTTCGTTAGGGGCGCTGTCCTTCTTTTCCAATGATATGTGGAAAAGAAGCCCTCAAAGAGGGGATTGTGGGGGTTGGAAAATGGAATGCCAAACAATGTTTATAATTGAAGAAACCGTGGAAGAAAGATTTAGCGATAATGATGTTGATACTTGGGGCTCATCTGATCACTAGAACATTAAGCTTCATCAATCTGATCCGATACTTTATAGAAAATCAAATCAAAGGTAAAACGTTTGCCGGTAGCAACACCCTATTCAATTCTGAAAACAAGGGAAGCATACTAAAAGCAGATTTACCTTTGACATTAAGGCACTCATTCCATATCTATTACCTTCATACTTAATCATGGAAATAGCTCAAATATGTGACCTATAAAGTAGGATGATAAAGACTTCGATGGATAAAAATAAATTTACGATACTTTTAAATGACACCCTAAAAGGGCATATGGTCACCCTCAACAAAAGAGAGAAAAGGCGTCTTAGGGAGAAATTTGAGTTTCTGGAGGCCGGGATATGGGATTCTGGAGTGAGAGTTAAAAAGTTAAGGGGTGCATCAGGAAAAGTGATTTTTGAAGCACGCCTTTCAAAAGCAGACAGAATTTTATTTACTCTTGGAAAACATAAAGCAGGAATAGCCATATATATATGGGGTATTGTTAAGCATGACGATGTGAGTAAGACAGTTCATAAAATATTTCCTGATAATGCACCATTTCTCAGTTTTGAACCAGAAATTATTGAAGATTATCCGGAAGTTTTGATTGATGAATTTCCGAAAGAATATTTTAGTCAGGAGTCAATTGAGGAAAAATCTCCTGATGACTACGGTCCACAAAAATGGCTTATCCTGAGTGATGAGGAATGGGAACGGATGTTCCTTTCTCAAAACTCTGACAACTTTGAAATATTTCTGTTCCTCACTTCTGAACAGGCCAATGTGCTTGAGATAGATCCCCCTCTACTTCTCTCTGGAACAGCCGGTAGCGGGAAAACAACTATTTCTGTATACTATCTTTTAAGAAAGGATTTTCTAAACAAAAAACGCCTTTTTCTTACATACAACCCATACCTTAAAGAGTTTTCTGAAAGAATTTACTCCGGACTTATTTCTTGCACCGAACTTGACAGTTCCGGTATAAAACCTGATTTTTACGTGTTTCACGACTTACTTTATGATTTCGCAAAAAGTTCAGGTTTTCGCTACAACAAAAAGAACGAAGTCGGATTACGGGAATTTCAACACATATTCAGAAATCATAAGTTCCACCAAAAATATGATGCAGAGCTTGTGTGGGAAGAGATCCGTTCTATCATAAAGGGTGCAAAACCACCGATATCATTAGAAAGATACAGAAAGCTGCACCAAGCTTATATTCAACATGAACTGGGACAAAACGATCTGTTTGAACTAAAGGATTATCTTCTCGGGCTTAAAAGACTTGAGGTCATGGATAAAATTGAACGAATTATGGAGAGGAAAACCAGATATTCCCGGTTTGACGACTTTGTTCAGGCGATAACCCACGGGAACGATCCTAAAGCAGATGAGCATAAGTATATCCTGGGTGAAGTTCTAAAGATTATTGAAAAAAAAGCAAAAAGCTTTACCGCCCCTCTTTTGACTTACCAGGAATACTTAAACCTCGGTAAAAAGCGGGCACCAAATTTTCTTTTTGAGAGAAAGGATATTTACAGCATTGCAGAATATTACCAAGACAAGCTTGAGGAACAGGGCAAATGGGATGAGATAGACCTCTGCAGGCATGCTATTCATCACTTGGATAAACAGGCAAACGGATTTCGCTATGATCTTGTGGTCTGTGATGAAGTACAGGACTTTGCAGATATACAGATCTCCCTTATTTTCAGGCTTGCTAAATCCTATAAAGGCATCGTGTTTACAGGTGATCCAAAACAAATTATCAATCCAAGCGGTTTCCGTTGGGAAGAAGTCAAAAACAAATTCTATGAGCGAGGCGTTGAGGTCCCTGATGTTTATCATTTCAATCTTAACTTTCGGTGTGTTGGAAATATAGTTAGACTTTCCAACGCCCTCTTGGATCTAAAACAACAACTAATCGGTCTTTCCGGTTCAGAATTAAAAGAAGACTGGAAATTCAATGGAAGACCGCCCTTCCTTCTCACAGGTATGAGTGAGAAAGACCTCCTTGACCGACTTCATCTTACAGGGGCAGGCCAGATAATCCTTGTCCGAAATAAAAATGATCAGAGAAAACTGAAAAAGGAACTGAATACGGAACTCGTATTTACGATTAACGAGGCAAAGGGCCTAGAGTTTGATACAGTTTTTCTATGGAAGTTCTCATCAGATAAGAAATCGGCCGCTATCTGGAGACGGATAAAGGACGGAAACCATTTTGACCAGAGACATTATCCACACATAAAACATGAGATAAACCTTCTTTTCGTCGCCATTACACGAGCCAGGAACACGCTTATAATCTTTGACTCAACTAATGATGTTTGGGATCTATCGATATTCCATAATCTGTTTTACAGAACCGGAGAAAGGGATATCCTCTCAGAGATTTGGCGGCGGGTCTCTACGCCAGAGGAATGGGATAAACAAGGTGATTACTTTTTTAAACGTGAGCACTACCCAGCAGCAGTAGAATGCTACAAGAATGCAGGAAACATTACTCGGGCTGAAATTGCAAAGGCCTTTTCTTTTGAAGAAGAAAAGCAGTTCAAAGCGTCAGCAGAGCTTTACGAGAAACACGGTTACATCCAGGAAGCCGCAGAAGGCTACGAGGAAGCAAGCCTTTTTGTGCATGCGCTCCGCCTTTGGAAGAAACTGAAAAATAAAAATCGTATAATGATATCTAGAATTAAATTATATGAACAAAATGGAGATTTTAATAAAGCAGCAGAAGAGTGGTCAAAATTAAAAGAATTTGAAAAGGCCTTCGAAAACTGGAATAAGGCGGGAAATAACCAAAAAATCGCAGAATACTATTTTTCAAAGAAGAGATATAACAAGGCTGCTAAAGCATTTGAAAAGGCAAGTAACTATGACTCAGCCGCTTTATGTTACAACAAGGCAAGGCAATTTGAGAAGGCCGCGGACCTTTTTTATAGGGCCGGGAATATTCATAAAGCATTGGTGCTATATAAAAGGCTGAAAATCAAAAGTAAACTTCTTTCGTGTTATATAGAGCTTGAAGACTATTACAATGCCGCTCTTCTCTATGAAAGAGATAAGGCAATAGATAAAGCAATTGGCTGTTTTAGGGATTTTGCGGAAATACACCAAGAAAACAGAAAAGTTCTTTTAGAAGAAGCAATAAAATACTTCCCAAAACGTTCTACATTAAAGTCAGCTATCCGGTATTCAGCCTTATCCATGCATGACAAATCTGCTCCCATTTTTTTTGAAAATAAATATTACAATATTGCCCTTGATGAGTTCAAGGCGATAAATGATCACGAAGGGGCGGCAGAGTGTTACCTCAAACTTAATAATCACTACGAGGCGGCATTGGAATATGAAAAGTGCGATGGAGAAGATAAAACGGATAAAGTCACAAAAATCTTTGAAGAGTATATTGATTTATATGGTGGGTATAATAAACGCCGAGCGGATAACCTATTTAAGGCCGCGGAATCTTTTTTTAATGAGGGTCTATTTGACAAGGCAATCGTAAGATATAAGGCAATCAGCGATGTTGATAGAATCTATGAAACATACTTAAAGATGGATAAAAATGAAGAAGCCCTTAATTACTTCTTAGAATTCGATAAGGCGGAATATGGAATTAAATATTTAAATACAAAAAAAGATTTAGCTGTTTCTCCTGATTTTATTGACACTCTCGTTTCAAGATACCATGAAGCTCGGGAGAGATTTTTTGATGATCGGGATTATTTAGATATTATTCTGAAACTTTTTGGAATCCTTTTAAAGAAAGACGAAAACCAAGAAATACTGAGCAAAATCAGTATTTTTCTTTCTTCCTTTCATAAGTATTTTGTCTATGAAGATTTGCCAAAGTCCTTCACGGATCTTGCTCTGGAGGTAAAACATTATAATACGATATTTGAATTTCTTAAATCCCGGACCTATCGAGATACCAAGCCCGAATTTTTAGACTCTTTCATAAAAACCATTAAACAGAAAGCCGAAAAAGAACAAGACGACAACCTCCTTGCATGCTACTTTTTCATGTATGATAAGCATAAATATGAAAATATATTAAAAGACACCGACGTCAAAGAATGTAACTATAAATTATTTACTGAAAGTAAACGGCATTATCATAAAGTGGTGAATTACCTGAATAATAAAAGTGAAATAGAACAGGCGGCACGTGTATGCAGACGATATAATAATTTCAGACTTGCGGCACAGATTTATGAAGAATCGGGCGACTTTGGTTCAGCGGGAAAGCATTATCGTGAAGCGAAGGTGTATGAGGATTCTATTCGCTGCTATAAGAGAATTGGTGATGAGAAAGGGATAGCAAGGGTTTATGAAAGAATGAACAAATTCGATGAAGCAGTCTCTATATGGAAAAAACTTGGTAAAACTAAAGAAGTCAACCGCGTACTTAAAAAGAAAACAAAAGAACTAGGGGCTAAAAAGCAACTTAATCTATTTTAATTGTTTTTATAGCGGTTTTTAATGGAGAACTCATTATTTAGATTTTTGTCATTTTTTTGTCAAACAAACAATTTATGTCGTTGGTCTGGTTCAGTGCACCATAATCCGGATAGGGGGAAATCGAACTTGAGGCCGCTTCCATTCCGCCGGAAACGGCCTCGGAATTCTCCCGTTCTCCGTTTTTCACGTTGGCTTGTTTAACCCCGCCATGGCGGGATTGCGCAAGGGCAACCTTATGAAACTCGGAAAACCATTTGACATAATGAACTTTTAGCGTATGATATATCATCTGATGGGTCGCGTGTTATGAATTCAGATTGGCTCAGTTCCTATCGGATCTGAAAGGAGAGAAGCTTTGAATGCCCAGGCTGACATACCCCGAATAGTCCGTGAGATCCGCGACCGAACGGGGCTCACACAAGAGAAATTCGCGGCCAAACTCGGCGTGACCTTCCCGACCATCAACCGCTGGGAGAACGGCCGCGCCAAACCGTCGCCCCTGGCCATGCAGAAAATCGAGGAGCTGCTGCGCAGTATGGGCGATAACGGCGCTGACTTGTTGAAACGGTATCTTGAAAGTAAAAATTATGGGGTAATCCCTTGATCAAGCTGACAGACCAAAGAATCGAAGCAAGTATTACCCTGCTTTGAGCAAAAAGAATCGCATCTATTGACATAATGAAAAAATACGAACTGAAAACCATCACAGCCAAGGGAGAGGACAGTCGTCTCCAATTCAAGAAGGATATTCGTAATGTGGATGCCCTTGCCTCGGAAATGGTGGCCTTTTCCAATAGCGAAAGGGCTGCTCCCCTACAGAGGGCTTGGTTCAGGCATCAAACGGGCGCTGGATGCCTGGCCGCAAATTGATTTTTTAGATGACCGGGACGGTTGCCTGTTTACCGCAACGGTTCACCGCAAAGCCGAAACAGGTTCGGAGAAAACGTCGGGAAAAACGTCGGGGAAAACGTCGGGGAAAATCCTGGCTGCATTGAAACTGGACGGGGAATTGACCATACCGGAATTGGCCGATTTGATTGGTGTAACCGAGCGTTCTATAGAAAGAAATATCCGTAAGCTGCAGGAACAGGGCAAGCTCCGCCGCATCGGCCCTGCCAAGGGCGGCCATTGAGAGATTCTATGAAACCGATCCACCTGGATTACCCCTCATTGGTTAAGGAAGTCCGCCGGCAGCTCGCCCTGAGCCAGGAAGATCCGGCTTGGGTGCGCGGAGTGAAATATGCGGCCATCAACCGCTGGGAAAATGGGCAGACCAAGCCGTCCAAACTGGCCCGGGCCCAGTTGTATGAGTTCTGTGAACAGATGCAGGAGGCGGGCCAGTTGGACCGGTCAGCGTTGTGACGCGGTTTTCCAATGCGATTTTTACCGTCAGGGCCGTCGAATGAGCGGCCGCATCGCCCCATAGGAGCTATAATCAAGATGTCCCTTTCCATAGACAAGCCCAAGCTGGATAACCTGGCCAATGAAATATGGAAATCCGCGGAGCGTCTGCGGGGAAAATTCAAGGCCTATGAATACCAGAATGTAGTGCTGCCCATCATCGTCATTCGGCGGCTGGAGTGCGTGTTGCTCAAGTGGCGCGAAGAGAAAAAAGAAGAGATTATAGCCAAGCAGCCCAAGCGTAGCGAGCAACAAATCGATGCACTGGTTAAGAAGCTGGAGCAGAACCCCCAGCAGTCGGCCTTTTCAAATAAGACGGACTGGACCTTGCACAAGGTCTTTGAAGAGGATCACACCCTGCTCGAAGAGAACTTTCGCGCTTACCTCAATGGATTCTCTAAGAATGTGGACGATATCATAGAGAATTTCAACTACCGCGCCATTATCGGCCAGATGGTGAAAAACAACCGGCTGGCACCCATACTCAACCAGTACAAGGAGCTTGACCTGGGACCTGACCGGCTCTCCAACCTGGAGATGGGCTACGTCTATGAAGAGCTTTTGCGGCGCTTCTCAGAGCAAAGCGGCGAGGAGGCCGGGGAACACTTTACCCCCCGGGAGGTGATCCGCCTGATGGTGGA
>JAKLQB010000857.1 GCA_022013615.1 Desulfobacterales bacterium
CATAAACTTATAAGCAGGTTTTCCCAGAATGACCTCATATACATCAATAAAAAGGTTTCCCTCGCTTCGGAATATTTTGTATTTGTGGATTCTGGTGAATATTTCTTCTTCATTAATGACGGACATGGTTCAGCCCTTTTTTCCTTAGGTTTGAACTTTGGGAGGTTCCCCTCAGTCATTCATAAATCTCTTTGAAATGCAGCATAATCCTCTGGCGTATCAATGTCCATGTCGTTATAACAAAAGCCCGGCTCAACCAGACATACACGGTCACTGAATTTCTCAAAGATGGACTTTGCCCCCACGTCGCCCTGCAACTTACGCAATTCACGGTACAAGGCCTTACCGAATATAACAGGATGTGATCTTTTGGATTTGACCTGGATAGCCCCAATTGGTAGACCTGACTCTAAGTATCCAAAAATCAAAAGATTAATCAGTATAGAGTTAATATGGGGCAGATCGGCGAGAAGAATCATCACATGTTCATAATTCTCCTCTATCTCCGATAATCCGGCAATAATGGAAGAACTGATACCTTGTGCATATTGTCTATTCTCAATGACCTGAAGTTTCCCGTGTATTAGACTTTGCCCCAAGGTCCTTTTTATCTCGTTGGCTTGATATCCTAAAATAAGGAAGATTTTATCCAGTTCAGAGTCCAGGGCCTCATTTAGTATCCGACCGAGGATTGTTTCTCCGTGGACGCGTAGTAATTGTTTCGGCCTCCCCATCCGGGTGGAAGCTCCAGCAGCAAGAAGCAGACCGGCTATTTTCGCTCCAACCCGGCTCATACCTGTCCTGTCTTATAAGTCTCTATTGTGTTCCCATTTCAAAGCCTGCGTCAAAGACCTTGAAATTAATTTTTTTAAATTGGGACGGAGTTACCTGATCGATCGCATTCCTTAATTCTTTATGGGTCACCAGGTCCTTCTCGAAGGCAGAAAAAAAACCGAGCAAGGCCAGGTTCGAAGACATGGGAGTACCCAGTTCCATTGCAATTTTATCAGCTGGTGTGGAGCGCCAAGCGATTCCCATTTTATCCAGATAAGGCTTGACTTCCTTTCTGATAAAAGACCTCTGTGAGGCATTTACATATAACCGCCCCCCCTTAGCGAGAAAGGGAATATTGCGATACGCCTCATTTTCTTCAAGGGCCAGCAGGAAATGGGCCGAACCGGTTCTTACCAGACTCCCCTCAACTTCTCCGAGCCTAAGGTGGGAAATGACAGAACCGCCCCTTTGGGCCATACCATGGGTTTCTGCCCCCATGGTCTTTAAGCCTTTGTTCAAGGAAGCCTGAGCCAGCACCTTTGTCATAAAAAGGATACCCTGGCCCCCCAATCCGCTTAGAACAATATTCACGGTCTGCATAACTGTTGTTTATCCCCCAAAAATCAAGCCGCCACAATTGCGCCCTTAGGGCAAACCTGCAAACAAACGCCGCATTCAACACAAAGGGCCTGATTTATAGCAGTATGCCCCAATTCCTCGTCATGATACAAGGCCGGGCATTCAAACCGTTCAAGGCAAAAATTGCATTCCACGCAATCGTCCGTAATCATCACCTTTTTTCTCTCGGGTATAGCCTCTTTCCGGTAGGCGATGACACACGGGTGACGCGCGATTATCGCGGCAATGCCCCCTATCGGGTCATTTACGTACTTATTCGCTTTTTTCAACAATCCGGTCATGGCCTTCACATCATAGGGGTCAACCACTTCAATGAAATCAACGCCACAGCCAGCCACCACCCTTTCAAGGGATATGGCCTTGCCCTTGCTCCCGTCCGCCCGTATGCCCAGACCAGGGGTAGGCTGCATACCCGTCATGGCTGTGATCTCATTGTCCAGGATTACCAGGATAAAGCGTGCGTCGTTGTAGACTGCATTCAACAGCCCTGCCGTGCCGGAGTGAAAAAAGGTGGAATCCCCGATAGTAGCCACAATGGGCTGTGCTACCTGGTCCTGATTAAAAGAGTGATAAAAACCTGACGCCATGGTGATGGCAGCGCCCATATCGAGACATGTATCCACCCCGCCTAAATTTAGGCCCAATGTGTAACAGCCGATATCCGAGGTAAAGATGGCCTTTGGTCTCGCTTTACGGATAGCAAAGAAGGAAGCCCTGTGTGGGCAGCCCGCGCAAAGGGTAGGTCTACGCACCGGCAGATCCAGACTTGCCACCAGATCCAGTGCGTCCTGATTCCCATCACCCTTAAAAAGGATTAAACCAAGATCCTTAAGCACCTTATCAACCAAACTGTAGACAACTTGAGGCACTAACTCCCCTTCAGAAGGCACATGTCCCGAGAGTCGGCCCAGGACCCTTTTCCTGTCCCTGAGAAAGTACTCCATTACAGTATCCGTTTCTTCAAGAACGAGTACTTTTTCACACGCAGACATGAATATATCGGCAAGCGCTTCCGGAAAGGGATAAGGAGTGCCAATCTTGAGCACGGGGATATCCTTACGGTCTTCTTCTGTCAGGATATCTCTTATAACGGAATACGGGACGCCCCCAGCAATGATACCGAGCGGATATTTTTCCCCAGGCTCCAGGTCATGAAAGTTGTGGGCTGTCATGCCTTCAAATCTGCGTGCAATCTTTTTTAATTTTTCATTTAATTCGCCATGGAGAATAAAACGGAATCGAGGTGTAGCCGCCCACCTGCCCGGATCCTTTTCAAAAGAGGCCTTCTTTGTATTGTTCTTAAGAGGGCCCCATGAAAGAGCCTGTCGCGCATGACAAACCCGTATGGCCGGTCTTAAAATTACGGGAATTCTGAATTCCTCGGAAAGCTCCATGGCCAGTCGGGCCATTTCTCGCGCTTCCTTCGGATTGGAGGGGTCCAACACAGGGACCTTGGCAAGTCTCGCCATGAGTCGGGTATCTTGCTCAGTCTGGGAGGAATGGGGACCCGGGTCATCACAGGAAACTATCACAAGGCCACCGACCGTGCCCAAATACGCCGCACTCATAAGTGAATCGGCGGCCACGTTCAGCCCCACCTGTTTCATACAGCAGGCGGCCCGCTTCCCGGAGATCGCCGCAGCAAATGCGTTGTCTAAGGCCACTTTTTCGTTCGTGGACCATTCTATATATGTGTTGAGGCCTTCCGACTTAACCAGACGAACCACCTCGGGCAGTATCTCCGAGCTGGGCGTGCCAGGATAGGAGGTCACTATCTGGCAACCAGCCTCCACCAGCCCGAGGGCCACAGCCCCGTTTCCTAAGAATATATCTTTTCGCTTTATCATTCTTCTTTCGTGCCCTTTTTTGCCTGTTCGATTAATTCCAACAGCGAGAGCATCTTGGTTGTTCCAGACCTTTTGAATGCCTTATCCCATTCTTCAGGTGTCAGTTCCTTTCTAAAATATTCTTCCACAAGGAAATGATCATACCAGCAGTCCAGTGTCTTGAAACAGGGAAGTCCCCGATTTTCTGAGCGGCAGTATGAAAACGAGATCTGATGGCCCAGTCTGGGGCAGCGAATCTCATAATCATCCCCCGGCGGTGTGCTTTTCCTTTTCATATCTTAAGTGCCCAAAATTAGCTCCGGAGACCCATAGATCTCCGGATATTTTACTATGTATGGTTGAAAATGTTCTAAAGAATTGTTCAGCCCGTGTACTGCCTGGGTTTTGGGAGTGGCTCTATTTCCTTTAAGGCCCTCTGGATTTCCTCCTCTGCCAGGGCGTGATCTGCAAGTTTCCCGGACAGATAGGCCTCGTACGCTGCCATATCCACCAGGCCGTGTCCGCTCCAGTTAAAGAGAATAACCTTTTCTTTCCCTTCCTCTTTAGCCTTAAGGGCCTCCTGAATGACGACCGCTATGGCGTGATTTGTCTCAGGCGCGCTTATAAATCCTTCTGTTCTGGCAAAGGCGATGCCGGCCTGAAAGGTTTCAAGCTGCTGAACGGCCACAGGTCTAATCAGGTTGTCAAGAATAAGCTGGCTGATCAGGGGCGC
>JAKLQB010000858.1 GCA_022013615.1 Desulfobacterales bacterium
GGCTCATGAAGAGGTATTCAGGGTCAGGAAGAAGGTTAAAAGGTTTCTCTTTTAAGCCGTAGAAGGATTCGTACATGGTTAGGACCTTATTGCAAATATAAGTGATCTAAAGTAAATAAAGCAAATAAAGTGAACTAAAGTGAACTAAAGTGTCTAAAGTAAATAAAGTGCCTAAAGCCTGCCCTGGTGCGACACACTTGGAGTGCTTGTAGGCATTAAGAGCAACTCATAATTGGCCTTCTTTGACGCTGGCCTTTCAAAACCAGGTCTGGGCCAGGGTGAACTAAAGTGTCTAAAGTGATCTAAAGTGATTAAATCCAAAATCGTACCTGAACGGGGTTTTCGTTCAGGCACTATTTAACTTTATTCAAGACCGTTCCCACAACGGGTTTATCCTTTAAAAGTTCCATGACCCGTTTGAGATCACCGGGTGTAGTCTTTTCCACCTCCACCACCAACAAAATGCCATCAATGAGATGGGAGAATACCAGTGGATCGGTACATGTCAAAAGGGCTGGGGTGTCAAAGATAATAACACGATCACCACGGTAGCGGGTTTTCATCTCTATAACCAGTTCTTCCATCCGGGCTGAACCGAGAAACTCTGAGGAGTTTGGCAAGGCCCTGCCACCAGGCAGTATCGTAAGTTTATCAATTCCCGGATTCAGCAGAAGGTCGGGAATCTCCACCTCGCCCAACAGATAGCTTGAGAGGCCTTCGCTTATTTTAACACCAAAAAAGTCATTGGCGAAATCATAGTGGTGTAAAGCAGGATTCCTTAAATCGGCATCCACAAGAAGAACAGTCCGGTCTAATTCTTTGGTAATACTCACTGCAAGATTAATGCTTGTGAATGTCTTCCCTTCACCAGGGTTTGCACTTGTTACCAGCAGGCTGTTTCCGCCAAGCTCCTTCAGCTTGTTGAGGACCTGGGTACGGAGGATATTTATCTGATCCGTCGCCTCAGTTTCCTGGAATAGAGATAATATCTTATTTTTCTTGAAGATACGGTGGTCAATATTGAGGACTTTAGTACTGGTGTAAGTGACGTCAATCTCGCGACTCGCCTTTTTATCCTTTCCCACCTGGGGTCTAAAGGCCGGATATGGGCTTACGCCGGTCGCCCTGGCCTCTTTTGCTTTTTCCATGGCCTTTTTCAGTTTACTCATATCCAAAACCTTTTAAAATATAATGTCTCACAGGGCACACAGAGTCACAGAGTTTTCCGACTTTAAAAATTTAGGCCGGATATGTGGTTCACATAATTTCGGTAATAACCTTAAATAGCCTCAGGTGGAGTATTAATAATCCGAGTAATTCCATCTTTCAACATTGCCTGATTGAAATTTATCAATAAACCAAGAGGCTTTTTAGCTAAACGCAAATAGGTCAAAAGTTGCTTTTTATGCACATCCTGAACTTTTTCTACTGACTTTAGCTCTATGATAATCGTATTTTCAACCAATAGATCCAGCCTAAACCCTTCTTCATGAACTCGTTGCCCTCGATAAAAGATAGGGAGCGGAACTTCAGATCTAACCGTTATGCCCATATATTTGAATTCTATAACCATGCATACTTGATATACAGATTCCAACAGGCCTGGCCCTAGTTCTTTATGCACATTAATGGCGGCCTGGATGATCTTTGAAGAAAGATAGTTTAGCTGCATAATACTCTCAGTGTCTCTGTGTTCTCTGTGAGAGACAATTCTTTTAATCTTAAGCAGTTTAAACATCGAATCTCTGCGCCCTTTGCGCTCTCTGCGGTGAAAATGCATTTAAAATGGTAATTCCATCATCGCTAATCTGCGCTGGACTTTTGCCCATATAACATCTAAAGGCATTACGAATTTATTGACCAGGATCAATGCCGCAACGATGACTCCGATGGCGGTAGCTATTAAAAGAATCCTTCTTATTAGCCGGGACCGCCTCTCTTCATCAGTTTCCATGAGAGAGATCACTGAGAATACGGGAACACCCGTTATGCTATTAAGTTCATCTGCTGTTTTTACGGAACGGTCCACAGCTTCCCGAACTGCGGCAAGCCCGACCCCTGCTCCCAATGCAAGTACAAAACCTATGAGAGCAATTGCCATCCGATTGGGTTTAAAAGGTTTTTCGGGCAACTGGGCTGGTTCGGCGATGGTAAACCGTTCACCCCGTTGGGTCTGCTCCATTCCTTGAGATATTCTTGCCGTCAAAAGCTTGCTCACAATCTCGCTGTGTTTTCTCTTGGCGTTTTCATAATCACGTGTCAGCTCAAGGTATTCTTTTTCCACAAGCGGAGCACGCTCAAGCCTACTCTCGTATTCTCCCATCCTTTGTTCTATTTTTCTTCTCTCTTCGAGCAGGGACTCAATTTCCAGCTCCATTGCAGCAATCCGGGTCATAAGGTTGATATAGGCAGGATTGTCCGGCTTTTCGTCAGAGACTTCTGTTTTTGATTTTTCTGTCAGCAACTCGTCCACCTCTTTGGAGAGCACTATCACCTCTCTTGAGAGTCTTATCACATCAGGATGTTTGGGTCCTAACTTCCCTTTCAAGGCCGCCAACTGGCCCTCCAATTCACTCAGTCTCCTCACTTTTGCCACAGAATCATCTGATTTACCCACCTGGGCTTCCAGCTCCTTGATCTCATTTTTCAGCTTTTTTATATCCGGATGTTTTTCAGACAGAGCGGATTGAAGGCTGATAAGTTGTAAGCGGAGAGCCTTCAGGCGCTCTTTTGGGTTCCTGGTCACTTTCCCTTGTTCTGTCACAATAGGGTTTAGCGGATCCACACTAACAAGCTGGCCTTTGAGATAAATCTTTTGCTCTTTTAAGGTGCCAATTCGCTCAATTGTGCGGGCAACCTCACTCTCCAACCGTGCAATGGCTTGAAGATTGACGTTACTGAACTCAGGAAGCTCTCCGATATGGGCCTTTTTGAATTCACTGATCTTGTTTTCAAGAACATGAATCTGTTTTTTAAGGCCCTCTGATTCCTGCTCTAAAAAATCAGTTGTGACGGATGCGAGGTCCTCTCTTCTTCTCAGGTCCTCCTCAAGAAAAAACGAGGCCAGGACATTGGCAACCTTCTGGGCCTTGGAAGGCTCCTTTCCCTGGTAGGAAAGGGTAAAGGCGATTGTGGCAGCGCTTGGCCGACCTGATCTCCTATCGACTACGCTTGCACTTATGGTCTTAAGCTCAATATCCTTGCGCATCTTATCAACCATCTCTTCTGTTGTATGTTTTTCCCGCATTTCAGAGTAGAGATTTAATTGCTCGATGATGCTCAAGAGTTTGGCGCGGCTCATGACCTGCTGCTTAATCACCTGCAGGCTCTCTTCCACATAACTCGTAATAGTAGCCTTGACATAATCTTCTGGAATCTGCTGTCCCTCAATGAGAATCATCGACTCGGAGCGATAAACTGGAGGGAGCATAAAAGCAACCCCCCCTGCAAACAGAAAGATCAATAAGAAGGGGATAAGGAAGCTCTTCTTCCGTCTTCTGATAACCCCCTTAAGATCCTGGATTTCTAATTGTGCATCCATTAATATTTCTCTTTAGACAGGATTGACAAGATATTCAGGATTTTTACATCTAAATCCCGCTGAAAGCGGGATTATCCTGTCAATTTTTTTTTGCGTTACCATTTCTGGGGAAAATTGAAGTTCACTGACAACCAGACCCTGTTACGATCACTGCGGCGGTCGTCTTCTAAATTGTTGTCGTATTCCTGCTGGTAGCTATATGACAATTGCAGAGAATGATTCTCTGTAAGTTGATAGGTTAACGATGGTGTCACAGTGAAATACCATATGTCTTTATCTCTAAAGGCATCCTTGTCGTCTGGTTGCGTCAAGGAGAGTCTGGTATTAACGCCTGCCCTCAAGCGCTCTGTAATCCTTCGTGTTAGATTGCAATAAATCCTGTACACTTGGCTTAATTCACCTGTGGAGGGTTCGTTATAGAGGTCACTGTTAAAACCCACAAGCACGGAATAGACCTCTGCCTTTTTTAGCAGGCTGATGTCCGCCACTCCACCCCAATTTGAAGTCGTATCCCTGCCGTCCTTATAATCCTGCTCTGTATAACGTGCTCCCAGAAAAATTTTCAGAC
>JAKLQB010000859.1 GCA_022013615.1 Desulfobacterales bacterium
GATTTGAGGAGTCGCTACGCTCCGTCTATTCACATAAAGTAGACAGAATTTCACAGATAAGAAACTCAATCTACAAATCCCCCAATCTTTTAATTCTTAAGCAGGATACGCCAGAACCAAACATGGATAACATTGACATGATGGGTCTACAGAAAGGTCAAACTCTGCTTTCGTGTTTTTCATTAATCCGGCTTGTGTGCGGAGTTGAAATCATTCCACCAGAAAAAGTGTCGGTAAAGGATGAAGGTCATAATCGCTCCAGCCCTCGATATCAGTATCCACTGAAAGTCTTTGCCATGATCTTTGCCCTGGTTGCGCTGCTTCTTGGCGGGGGCTTCTTATTTCACTACCTTTCTGAAAATCCGGTGCATATTGCGGAGGTTCCTGATGAGAACGCGGTATTGGCACCTAAAAAGGCAAATGTGACCGGCGAATTACCAACGGGTGGGGTTGTACCGGGGCTGGTTCAAACGGCCAACCCCGAACAGCTTGCCCTGGAAAAAGAGAGCGCTGAGCAGAAACTGGCGGATTTTCTCCATGGGAAAAAAGAGTTGGATGAGAAAGGAGGCAAGGAGTGGGGAGGAGACCTTTATGCCGGAATGATACAACTCGGGCAGGAGGCGGATGCATTATTCATAAATAAAGAGTATCCTTCCGCCTCAAACAAATATGAGGAAGCACTGACCAAAGCAAATGAACTTGCAGACCAGACCGATGAGGTATTGGCCCGTCTCATGGAGGAAGGCCGTATTGCCATAACCGAGGGGGATGCCGAGCGCGCGCAGCAGAATTTCAGCATGGCGTTGATGATTGACCCGGCGAACGAGTTTGCGCACCGAAACCTGGAAAGGGCGAAGAAAATCGAAGCTGTCTTTCAATTGATTGATTCTGCAAAGCGATATGAGAAAACAAACAATCTCTCTTTTGCGCTTACAGATTACCAGGAGGCCCTGGGATTGGACCCGGAATCGGATCAGGCCCGGAAGGGATTTAAGCGGGTTAAGGGCCTGATTGCCGGGGAGCAGTTTCAACAGTTCATGTCCTCTGGTTTTGCGGCTCTCCACAAAAGCGAATACGAAGTTGCCCGGGCCGGGTTTCTAAAGGCGCAATCCTTCAAGCCGGATTCCCGTGAGGTTCAGGACGCCCTGGCCCAGGTGGATCAAGCGATTCGACTGGCCCGCATCGAAACCCTGCGAGAAAAAGCCCTGGCTGCGGAGCAGTCTGAAGATTGGCAACGGGCACTGGAGTCCTATGTGGCAGTCCTTGAAATGGATGCCGCTATTCAGTTTGCTGCCCGGGGAAAGGTGCGTTCTCTGGAACAGATCCGGCTAACAAAACGCATCGATTTTTATTTAAAGAAGCCGGATGTCCTGGAATCTGACCGGCATCTGGAAAATGCGCTTCTTCTGTTACAGGAAGCCATAGAGGCGGAGCCAAAGGGCCCCCGCCTGACCGCACAGGTGGAAAAACTTGATCAACTGGTGAAAATGGCACAGACGCCGGTGAAAGTCACATTGGAGTCCGACAATCTCACTGAGGTGGCTGTCTATAAGGTGGGGAAATTGGGGCGGTTTTATACGCGAGACCTGGACCTGCGGCCTGGTACTTACACGGTGGTGGGTACGCGGCACGGGTATAAGGATGTGAGGCAGGAGATCGCGGTTAAGGCGGGCAAAAATCAAGTGCGCATTACTGTGAAATGCAGGGAAATGATTTGAAGGATTCTTACAAAACTGGGGACAATAATACTTCTGGTTCGGCCATTGAGATTGAACCTGTATCCTTTCATGCCGGCCGCCAGCAACCGAAACCAAAATCGCCGCTTAGGTTTCTGGTCTGGTTGATCCTGATAGTGATCTTCTCCGCGTTGTCTGCGTCCGCCTGGTTTGTTTTTACGGCAAGGCAGGTGGTAGTAGGCATTGATCCGGAGCCGGAACGAATTACCATTAGCGGAGGTATCCTAACGCCAAGGTTGGGAACCTATTATCTGCTGCGGCCTGGAGAATACACCTTGAGGGCCTTCAAACAGTGTTATCAACCGCTTGAACAGCGCGTTCAGGTGGCGGACGAAAGGAGTCAGACATTAAATTTCAGTATGGAAAAACTGCCGGGGCAGGTATCGCTTCGAGTCCATCAGGCAGGGAATTCATCTATCCCAGTTGAGGGAGCACGGGTAAGCATTGATGGTAAAGAGGTGAAAATTGCGCCACTCCAGGGCGTGGAGGTGAAGCCAGGCCGCCGACTTGTGGAAATTTTTTCCGTGAATTATCAGGACCTGAAGACCCACATGGAAATCGAGGGCTGCGGCGTATCGCAGTCCTTTGAGTTCGCCCTTGTACCGGGTTGGGCCGAAGTCACGATCGGCTCTGTACCCTCGGGCGCATATGTCAGTGTGGATGGAAATAAGTTGGGGGAGACCCCTCTAAAACTCGAGCTCCTTCCGGGAACCCATAACCTGGAAATTGGCGCTGATCGTTACAAAATCTGGCGTACCGAGTTGGTGGTGAACGCGAATCAGCCACAGGTCCTGGACAATATTCGGCTGCTCCCGGCAGATGGAACCCTTGCACTGTCTACTAACCCTCCCGGAGCCAGTGTGACGGTTGGAGATAGATATGCGGGAAAAACGCCCCTGAAAATCCCCCTTTCTCCCAATACTGCACATCAGCTCCGTATATCCAAAGCGGGATATGAGAAAGTTGCCCGAGAAGTAAAGGTGTCTTCTGCTCAGGTGAAAGAGCTCACTGTGCAATTAGTGCCCATCAAGGGTGTTATCTACCTCATTGTAGAGCCCGGGGATGCCGAACTTGTCCTGAATGGGAAATCCTGGGGACCAGTACGTCCTGAGTTGAACCTCACGGCGGTAGAGCACCGGTTGGAAATCAAGAAAGATGGATACCAATCTTTTCTGACCAGGATCACCCCGCGGCCCGGATTTCCACAGGAATTAAGAATTACCTTGAAAAAACGAGTGCCGGAGAAAGTTCTCCCCGCTTCTATTATCAGAGCGGCAAACGGCTATGAACTCCATTTGATTCAACCCGGACCCTTTACCATGGGTGCTTCACGGCGGGAGCAGGGACGCAGGTCCAATGAGACCCTGCGGAAAGTGACCCTGCAAAGGCCTTTTTACATGGGGATAAGAGAGGTTACCAACAAAGAGTTCAGGGGATTTTTGACCGAACATAACTCGGGATCTTTCAAACAGCTTAGCCTGAACCGGGATGAACTGCCCGTTGTCCAGGTGACCTGGGAGCAGGCCGCCCTGTTTTGCAACTGGTTAAGCGTGAAAGATGCTCTGCCCCCCTCCTATATCAAGCGGGGTGACAAAATGGTGGCTGTTGAACCCCTTGGGACGGGATATCGCCTGCCTACGGAAGCGGAATGGGAATACTGTGCCAGCTTCAATAACAACAAGGCTTTTTTAAAATACCCGTGGGGAAGCACATTCCCCCCCTTGCCCAAATCAGGGAATTTTGCTGATATATCCGCCAAAGATGTGTTACCCAATTATCTGCAGACGTATAATGACGGATATCCGGGAACAGCTCCCCCGGGAGTATTTGAAGCCAATGTGTTGAGGATCTATGATGTGGGGGGTAATGTGTCGGAATGGTGTCATGATTATTATTCCATCTATCCATATTCCGCCCACAAGGTATACCAGGATCCCCTGGGACCCAAGCTGGGAAAGCATCGAGTGGTCAAAGGTTCCAGTTGGAAGCAGGCAAGTATCAGTGCGCTGAGGCTGTCCTACCGGGATTATAGTGATGGAAAACGCCCGGATCTTGGCTTTCGGATTTGCCGTTACCTTAAATAGTGACTGACCATGTGTTATAGAAGAAAACAACTGATTTTTATGTTGGGACTCAGTATAGGTGCGGGTCTGTGCATGGGGGTTCTGAGCATTGCCTTTTGTGATGTTTCGGTGAACAGTGCCTTGCAAAATGGGATGGCCGCACAACAGGTATCTTTTGAAATTGCCGAGAATGAAGGAATCGTTGCCAGGGAGAAAGAGGAAGAGGACCAGCCTCTTGAGCAGGAAAAATTGACCCCCGCAACGGATAAACCCAAAGCTGTCTCAAGGGAAAAAACAGCTCCGCCAAAGAAGTTTGTGCCCTCACAGAAAATTCGAGCAGATCAGGTGGTGGACTTCCCGGCGGATATTTAGGTGTTTGTAAAAGAGCCGCAAAATTATTTAACCACACAGGTCGAATCTTTTCAAGAGAGGTCAAAAAATGAAAAAATCATTTCCCCTATCCTTTGAGGCAATCTACCAGCTATTTTCATTAATTGTGGTGATAATAATGGTTCATGCAGTTTATGTGGGGCTTATCCGTCCCAGAGCGGATGAGATTCTGGCAAGACAGGCCACCCTTATTGCGGAGGATAAGTCCTATGAGATCAAGCGATCAGTCTACGTCTTGATACGGGATTACGAACAGGAGGCCTGTTTTATTCTCCTGTTCTGGGCCCTGGCCATCATGGGGTACAAGGGCACCATGACCATCAAACACCGGGCGCTCTTAGATAAGGACCTGATCCCGCTGGCAGAAGGCATGCGTATTCTGCCGGAGGATACCCGTGACTGGTCACGAAAAATTCAGGCCCTGCCCCTTAGTCAGCGGGAGGCCTTGCTCCCGAAGGCCCTGCTTGCGGCATTGCAACGGTTTGGTTTAACCGGGAATATCCAGGATGCTGCGGCGGCCGCACATGCCTATTGCACCTCGGAGGGAGAAAGGTTGGAATCGGAATTATCCATGGTAAGATATATTGCATGGGCTATTCCTTCGGTTGGGTTCCTCGGGACGGTGCGGGGTATCGGGGACGCCCTTGGACAGGCGCACAAGGCCATTGAAGGGGATATCTTCGGAGTGACGAAGAGCCTGGGCGTTGCCTTTAACTCCACATTGATTGCCCTCCTTTTAAGCCTCGTTCTCATGTTCCTTGTGCATCACTTGCAGCTCCTCCAGGAGCGCTATGTGCTGGATACCGAAGCATACTGTGAAGAGCATCTCACTCGTCATTTACAAACTCAATAAAGGATCTCTGAAATGGATTTACTTGCTTTAGAATTGAGCGATGCCGGTATCATGGCAGCGGCAAAAGACCCTCTGGGACTGCTTCACATTGACGGAGTGGACCAGGAGAGCCCTGGATTCGCCCTTCCTGGCAAGGGCCAACTGGTCGTTGGCCGGGCGGCCGAGGGTAAGGCACACCTCAACCCGCTGCAGTTCAATAACTCCTTCTGGGATCAATTAAATACGCAGCCTCTGAAGCAGCCTAACAATTATGCGCGTAACCACGCAGAGATGGCTTATGCCCATCTGGCCCGGATCTGGGAAAAGATCAAGGAACGCGGTAATGGGCTTGTCATTGCGGTCCCTGGATTCTTGAGCCGGGATCAACTGGGACTTATCCTGGGTATCGCTGAAGAGTTGTCTATTCCCTCAAAGGGCATGGTAGCCCTTTCAGTGGCCGCTGCATCGAAGCCATGCCCTGATCGCATGCTGTTGCATATAGATATTCATCTGCACCGGTCCGAAATTACCTTCCTTGAACAGGGGGAACACCTCACTCAGAAAGATTCAGTAACAGGGGAGGGCAGGGGTTTGAACCACCTTTATACGGAATGGGTAAAGACCATTGCGGAGGAATTTGTCCGGACCACCCGTTTTGATCCCCTGCATCAGGCCGCGTTTGAACAAGAACTCTATAGCAGGTTGCCTGTTGTTATCGCGGCGCTTCAACAGAATCCCTCCGTTATGTTTGAGATGAGGGCAGACTCGAAAAGCTATCGTGTCAGCTTGTCCCGTGATCTTTTTGTAAAAAAAGGTGAGGCGGTGTTCAAAGAAATTCACCAATTGATCGCGGACATGCGGGAGCGCCATGGGAAACCGGGGCAACCGGTGACCTTCCAGTTGACACACCGTATGAGTCGCCTGCCAGGTTGCAGGGAGATGCTGGCCGGAATAGCTGGTGCTCAGTTCATCGAGTTGGAACCTGGATGCGGTGCTTTTGGGGCGTTGGATCTCTGGGATCACTCTTCCACCCAGGGAACCGGACGAGGCGTATCGTTTTTGACGAGTCGCCCATGGCAGGGGTCAAAGCCACCATCCACGGCACGTCCACGTCCCGTGCAGCCCATATCCCATGGTGATCTACGCCCTACACATTTGCTCTACCGTTCCGCGGCTTATCCCCTTTCTTCAGCCAAC
>JAKLQB010000860.1 GCA_022013615.1 Desulfobacterales bacterium
AATATTTTTTATATCTCTATCAGGGAAGTAGTATAAGATAAGACGTGAAACACCTTAAAACCAATACCAGATAACCAATACCCAATACCCAATACCACCTAATTGAGCATCACTCAATTAGGGTAGTACCACCACCAGAGGTATTAGTTCAGGCCGATTGATCAACTGGGAGGAAAGTCAAGATTGTGAAAATGCTTTATGGCGCGTATTTTGTCCTCAGCGGCGGTCTGTTTATATCGCTTTTCCCTGCATTCTGGACCTATACTCGTATTACGGGAAAATACCGCCGACACCTTGAAGAGCGTTTAGGAGTCTTTCCACCAGAGGCGGTGCAATGCCTTACGGGGCGTCCCCGGATCTGGATGCACACTGCGTCTCTGGGAGAGGTCAAGGTGGCGGCCTCAATTGTGAAGGCCCTCAGGCGCATGATGCCAGCCTGTTCGCTCATTGTTTCAACTGTTACCGAGCATGGCCGAAAACTGGCACGTGAGACCTTTGGAGAGGATATCCCTGTGGTTTACGCTCCCATTGATTTTGTGGGTTCAATACGCAAGGCACTCTTCACTGTTCGCCCCGATGTCATGGTTTTTGTTGAAACTGAAATATGGCCTGCCTGGCTTTTTGAGGCGCACCGTATGGGCATCAAGACCGCCTTGATTAACGGCCGGATATCTGTGAGATCCATTGGAAGATATCTCAAGCTACGGCCTTTTTTTCGTGATGTCTTGAGAAACCTTGATGTGTGCAGCATGATCAGGGCAGGGGATGCAGAGCGCATCAAGGCCATGGGTGCTGATCCTCAAAAAATCGAAATAAACGGCAATGCCAAATATGATCTTTTGGGGGCCACTGTGGACCCGGGTATTGAGTCGGAGATGCGTGAGATCTTGAACCTTGAGGCTTCAGACAAGGTATTTGTTGCCGGCAGTACCCGCAATGGGGAAGAGACAATGCTTTTAGATGCCTATGAAAAAATCCTTAAAGAGTTTCCTGAAACCATTCTGATCATCGCGCCCAGGCATATAGAAAGAATCCATGCCATTGGGGCGCTGGTTGAAAAGCGTGGTCTGGGATATCAACTCTGGACTGACCTTGATAAAGATAAAGCAAAACGTACCGAGCATGTCGTGATTATTAATGCATTTGGTGAGCTTTTCAAGATTTACAGTGTCGGGACCATTGTGTTTTGCGGCGGCAGCCTGGTTCCGCTTGGAGGGCAGAACCCTCTGGAGCCGGCCGCTTGGGGAAAAGCAGTATTTTATGGCCCGTCAATGGAAAATTTCATGGATGCCAAATCGTTATTGGAGGCGAATAAAGCGGGCTTACCAATATCTAATCCCGAAATGCTGGCTGAAAAAGCGGTTTGGTTTTTAGGACATCCGGAGGAGCTTAAAGCATATGGAGAGCGGGGGCGGGCAGCAGTCTTAAAAAATAAAGGGGCTGGTGAAAAACATGCCAGGGTAATAATGCGCCTGTGGGAATCTGTCGCTAATGCCTGAGCTGAACGATGGTCGCTCCCCAGCTTGAGGGGCCAGAGTCGATTTCATAACTCAAAACTTTCGGATGTTTTTCAAGTAATGAATGCACAGTCCGGCGGAGAACTCCCTTTCCCTTGCCATGAATAATCTGGACTTCATAGATCCCCTTGTCAAGGCATGCCTGAATGTATTCCCCTACGACCGAAGTCGCATCCTTAGGCGAGAAGGTATGAAGATCCAGAGTCCCATCAATAGGAATATGGATCACTTCCTGGTTATCGTTTTCCATATTGGAATTTATACACTCATATCCTTTCCAGGTTTAACTGGTCCTTAAATTCTTTCTCGAGTTCTTTATTCAATTTCTCATAGTCCTCTTCTGTTTCCACATCAACAACCAGGTCCCGTTCGTCAAGAACCTTCAGATATCCATATGTATTAATGATCTCCACAACTTTTTTTACTTCAACCGTGACCCATCCTTTCATCCGCATAACCAGTTCGTCACCTTTAAAGGCGCGTTCAATGGTAAGCTCTACATCCCTTTCTTTTGCATCCCAACTGATTACCGCTGGCTTAACTATAATTGGTGTGACCGGATCATGCATGGCAGCACACCGGAACCAGAGTTTTGATCGGATCATAACGCTTCTTTCTCCCTTCAAACTATTCTCTCATTACTCAAACCCTCATGCTCAGCTTATTCCATTATATTCATATCTCCAGGCATTAGCAAGGTCTAAAGGTTATAAATAGAATTGCTGCTCGTGATCTATTGTGCTTGTATTTTACATCATTTTTCTATATAAACTGTCGCAGTATCAAATAGGTAATGGAGAGGAAAGTGAATGATAGAACTGAATGAAGAACAGAGAATGGTCATTGCCACGGTAAGGGATATTTCCCAACAAAAGATCAAGCCCAGGGCTGCTGAGATTGATGAGAAGCAGGAATTTCCATGGGACACAGTGAAACTATTCGCTGAAAACGGAATCTTGACACCCCTTCTTCCTGAAAAGTACGGAGGTATAGAGGCGGAATATCTGCTATTTTCCATTATCCTGGAGGAGATTTCAAAGGTTTGCGCATCTTCTGCACTGATTCTGATTGCCCAGGCCGATGGAATGCTGCCGATTCTTTGCAGGGGGAGTGAGGAACTGAAAAATAAATATCTTCCCGGATTGGCTAAAGGAAAGCTTGCCGCCTTTGGAGCCACAGAACCTTGGGCTGGATCAGACATCCTCTCCATGAGGACACGTGCCGTTCGCAATGGAGATGTTTATACCTTAAATGGTCAGAAATGCTTTACAACCAACGGCTCTGTAGCCGACATTATAACTGTGTATGCATATACAGACCCGGATAAAAAATCCAAAGGGATTACTGCTTTTGTTGTAGAGAAGGGTTCAAAGGGACTGGTGTATGGCAGGGACGAGAACAAGATGGGCATGAGGGGTACTGTCAATGCCGAATTATTCTTTGAGGATCTAATAGTGCCTGAAGCGAACAGAATTGGTGAGGAAGGTGAGGGCGTTGGCAATATGATGGCTGCCCTGGACAGCGGACGTATGTTTACTGCTTCTCAGGCCGTTGGATTGGCCCAGGGAGCCATTGACGAAGCGATCAATTATTCCAAACAAAGGGTTCAGTTTGGGCGGCCCATTTCCAAAATTCAGGGCCTTCAATTCATGATTGCCGATATGGTGGCAAGCACAGAAGCCGCTCGCCTCTTAACCTATCAGGCGGCCCGATACCTGGATAAACAGAAACGGGATCTGATACCAAGATTCTGCGCAATGGCCAAGTTTGTTGCATCAGATACGGCCATGAAAGTCACGACCGATGCTGTGCAAGTCTTTGGGGGCTATGGCTATATGAAGGATTATCCGGTTGAAAGAATGATGCGTGATGCCAAACTTATCCAGATTTATACCGGAACCAACCAGATCATGAGGGCTGTTACTGCCCGTGAGATATTCAAAGAATAAAAATAAAGTATTTAATTCGCTTCCCCCAAACAGACCCATCATCCTTTGTTTAGGGGTTATCCCATATTTCTTTCCTGATGAACCGAGCCCCTTCCTGCAACTCTTTTGTGTTGAATAACCCCTGCCGCCAATTGCAGCTTTTTCCAGGCTAACTGATCCGGTATGCCGGCCTTTGAATGTATGTGGCTTTGCACCTTGGACAGTGACCGGGACGGGTAAAGCGCTTTCTTTCTTCAAAGACATACCCGCACTTAAGACACCGGGAAGGCTGGATAAGAAGTTTTTTCCCTTGCGTTGCGACAGAGCGTGCAATGTGAGGGAGGTGCGCATAGACCTCCTTTTCCGCGATCCTCAGTTCCTGGGAGACCTCGATGGCGTTCATCTCTTCTTCGCTCAAAAGGTCTATCATTTGCTGACGAATCGTTTCCATACGACTTATCTGTCTTTTAGATTTTTAGTTTTGTCTCAATATCCCATGACTTCTTCGACGTCACTGAAAACTGGAAAGGGTATGGCTATTCTGGTTCTATTTAGTATAATGGCTTCGTTTTCGCTAAGGAGGTCAATTCCCTTACGGCATCCCGGTATTCTATTTCGAGTGACTTGATCTCGGAACGACTTGTGGCTCTCTTCTCGTCACTTAATTCAGAGGAATACAATTTCTTCTTTTTGTCTTCGATTTGTTTTTCGATCTCTTTTAGCCGCCTCTCAAGAGAAGCGACTTTCGATTCGTATTTGTATATTTCTCTACCCTGATTAAAGCCATTCAGAAATTCAGGCTCAAGGTCTGGCGGACAGACATATTGGTATGTTTTACCTCGCCTGCCTTGTTCAAATCCATTATTCTCAGTACAATAGATGCTCAAGCCCGCATCACGCCCTTCATGGTAAGCATTCCTGTTGGGACTGATACCATGTTTTATGCAAGCATCAATATGCTTCTGAAACAAAGCTCTAGGCTTCCCTATCATGCCGTCTTTGCGGCCGATTTCAAACCAATCTGCTTCAAGACACTCGTTTCTAGAGAGTGTTGCGCATCCTAAAAAAGAAGCTATCAATGCAACAGATAGAATTTGCAAATGGAATCCCTTCATGATTGGTACTCCTTTTTTAAATCGGAATCTAAGCAAGAATTATTCTTTGTAAGCTAATATAAACAAAGCCAGAAGGATTAAAAAGGTAATTTTTCCCGCTTTAGTACCTATTTGTTCAAATCACATCATGTTTGCGCATAATTTATGCCATAGCCAGACTGAATATTTAAGGAATTCTATCGATTTTAATAGAAAAGACAGAGCGAAGCGATAC
>JAKLQB010000861.1 GCA_022013615.1 Desulfobacterales bacterium
GGAGGAATCTCGGTTTTCATCAATTCTAATGTATTCATAATCCCATAAAGCGGATTATTTAGTTCATGGGCAATTTGCGAGGTCAAACGCCCCATGGCTGCCAGCTTTTCAGACTGTAGCAACTGTTCTTGTGTCTGCCTGAGTTTTCGTTCCATTTCCAACCTCTCCTCGAGATCTACGAATATTCCCACTGAGGCAACTGCTTTTCCCGTGGCATCGTAAATTATGGCTGCCGAGAGGTTCCCATCAATAATGACGCCATCCCGTCTCACATAGACCATGGGGTAAGATCTTAACTTGCCAACACCCCCATATTCAGGGCTCCGCATCATTTTCATGATCTCTTTGGCCACCCCTTCCGGATAGACACTTGTGATATGCATCCGACCAATAGTATCCTCAGACTTATAACCCAGCGTCTCTTCCGCGGCCCTGTTCCAGAGTAGAATATTTCCCTTCGTGTCCGCTGCCATAATGGGATTCGGCGAACTTTGAATAATATTGTTCATAAAATCATGCGCTTCTTTAAGCTCTCTCTCCATCTGTTTTCGTTGTGTTTGATCAACATTGAGACCTTCATACCCCACGACCTTCCCATGCTGATCATAACGTGCGTGACTTGTGTGCAAGACTGAGATACGGGTGCCGTCCTTACGTTTAAAATCTACCTCCAGGTCAATTACTTGACCATCCTTCTCAATCGTTTCCTGGAACTTTCGACGATCCTCAGACCTCAAATACAGATCTTTCGCTATGTCAATCTTAAGAAATTCCTCTTTGCTTTTGTAACCCAACATATGCAGAAGTGCCTGATTGGCGTTCAGGAACTTCCCCTCTTTGCTGCTGATATAGACCCCGCAACCCACATGTTCAAACAATCTCCTATAGTCTTCTTCAGAAGCCTTGATCTTTTCTTCACCCATTTTTCTCTGGGTGATATCTCGACATATGCTCAGTTTCGATACAGTCCCATCCGCATTTTTCAAGGGCTGTTCAAGAAGATCATAGATCTTATCAATAGCCGGAACGTGGTGCTCCCAGTGAAGTGTCTCACCATCAAACACCTCTTTTGCCCTGCACCAGGGACATATCTCATCACAATTGTTTATCGTCTGATAACATTTTTTTCCTACACCCGCTCCAAAGTCTCTAACCATTGTTTTGTTCATGAACTCCAAAGTGTAATCAGCATCAATAATATAGATGCCGTCCTCTATGGCATCAAGAATGGAAATCAGCCTCTGGCTCTCTTTATTTGTCATAACATACCTCACTCTGTGGTAATATCACGTAGGTTATATGTATAAAATACCCTGTTAATTTAAAAACATAACTATATTCATAAAAGATATAGTTTAACTACAATCACTGATCTGACAACGCGATAATACGACAAACAATGTTTTACTTCAAGGTTGAAATGACCAGGATTTCCAGGCCCTCGCTGGACTTGTTCAACTCTATTTTTTGTAATATCTCAATTAGCCTGGGGATTCCGACTTCTTCCCCCTTTTGTAAAGGGGGATTGAGGGGGATTTCCCTAATACAGTCCTGACTTATTGAGTACTTACTATTTTTTGTGCTAAACATTTGACAAAAGAAAGCCGATATGTCATGTCCCTTCGTGGCGGAATGAGCGAAACCCACTAACTTGAGGATAACGGTTAGATGTGTATGGTTTTTTAAGGTAGAGGAGTTATTAGGTGGCCAAATCTTTAGGGATTTTTGTAAGCTCTGATCAGCATCTTGATAAAATCATTAAGCTGTGTAAGGCAGCTAAGAAAAAGGATGTTGATGTAACCATTTTTTTTTCACACCTTGGAACGCTCTTGACCCAGGAAAAAAGGTTCGATGAACTTAAAGGCCTGGCCAGGATGACCCTGTGCAAAGTGGCCTTTGAAAGACAGGGGCTCCATCCGCCTGTCCCCAGCATCGGCGAGAAAGATTTTGCCACCCAGGTCAGACATGCCGAGGTGATCGAGGGGTGCGACCGTTATGTGGTGTTTTGAAAAGGACAAGTCAGTATGGAAAATATCAGGCATGTAGCCTTTTTGATCAGGAGAAAAGAAGATCTGTGGGAAGGCTCACGCTCCGCCTTGGGCCTGGCCGTTGAAAACTTCTATGTCCATATGTTCGTGCTGGACGTTGAGGTGGAAATGACTGACGAGTACAAAGAAAACCTCGCATGGCTGGAAGATATGGAAGCTGAGTACTACTCGAATAACAAGACAAACGTGGAAAAACACGGTTTTAAATATGTGGCAATTGATGACATTGGTGAAAAACTAAGAGAAATGGATCTCGTGATACCGTTTTAGGAGTGGCGCATGAAGATTCTGCACATTTTGAAAACAGAACCGGATAACAATACAAAAACTCTTATGTCCACCTTCAATAAATCAGAAGGAGGGGAATCCACAGAATTTAAGCTATATGATGAACAGGCAGACTATGAAGAACTGATCGATCTTATCTTTGAACACGACAAAATCATCTCATGGTGGTAGAAAATAGCCTTTAAATCATCCTCATATGTCATTTTGGATCTGATGGAAAAGTCTTTGCGTGACCTCGGATATTATTGACCAATCGCCCTCAGGCACTTGTTGTATAAGTTCCTCAATGTCCTGTTCATTCATTTTTGTGCCCTTTTCAATAAGAAAGGCTTCAAGTTCTTCGCCAGCAATAGAAACCCCACAGCCGGTAAGAGTTCCTACAAAATCACTTTGATAAAAAACTGGGATTACAAATTTTGACATGCCTGCATCACAGATATCAATTATTGGCCTCTTCTTTTTTTTGGTCTCTTTGGCCATAAATTGCTGTGCCTGACTGCATATAAACGCGGATGCTCCTTTGATGGAACGGATTTTTGAACACAGTGGATTTCGCTGCCCACTGACCTGCAGGACTGCATTTTCTTTGTCTGTAATAGCTGATGGCATCCCGAGCTCCCGGTAGACAGTATCCAATACCCGCTGCCATTCTTCCTTAGGTTTGATATCATACATCTCCATTAATTATCTCCCATTCCATTTTCTTTCCTTCCGCTTCAGCCTCTGAGAAACAAAAATCCCGCCAAATACAGGGCGGGATTTTTGTTTCTTACAAGGCACCTGATTTATTCAACAAATCACAATCCAACCTCTGCCAGATCAGGCCCCAGATATTCCCGTTCGTTTTCTCCAAGAACTCCCAGTGAAAGGCAGATCAGGGTCCACAAATGAACCACATGGTAGCCCCCCTCATAGTGCTCGGAAAGATCATGGATCTGGGCATGGCAATTGTGGCAGGGAGTAATACAGTAGGTAGCCCCAGTAGCCATGACCTGGTCAAATTTCACCTTCCCGTAATGATGTCGGGACTCAGTGTAACCGGATTGTAAATAACCCCCTCCACCGCCGCAACAAAAATTGTTGGACCTGTTGGGGCTCATATCAATAAAGTTTTCTTCCCCCACAACTGACTTTACCACAAAACGTAGGTCCTCAGCCACGGGATCGCCAAAGGTTTTCCTGACAAGCTGGCAGGGGTCCTGAACCGTAAACTTGACCTTGAGATCCTTATTCCATTCAGAATTTACCTTGAGCTTTCCTTCCCTGATCCACTGGGCGTAAAGCTGAATGATGCTCTGAATTTCAAAGTTATGAGAGATGTTGAATTTTTTGAGTCCAGCCCGGACTGCAAAAAGCTCGTGGCCTCATTCCGTGTTAAGCCAGACTTTACAACCGAGATCATCCACGGCCTGTGCCTTGACCCTGACGATATGTTCCCAGGCCTCCCAGTCCTGGGCGAACATGCAGTAGTTTTCTGCGGCCCATCCCTTTGTGCCATACGTCCAGTCCGCCCCTGTCAGGTGCAGAATTTTCCAGAGCGGGACCATTTCATCCGGCTCGGTGACCGGTTCCCTTGAATTCTGGTTGAGAAAATAGTATGCCCCTTTTTTGTTTATGGGGGCCTGGAGATCCTCCCAGCCAGGCTGAGTCTCTCTCACTTCTTCCAGCACATCCTCCACAACGAACTGAAAATCCTCGGGTGATGCTCCCATGGCGCTGCATGAGTCATTTCTCAATGCCATGTCACATGAACCAATAATTCCTTTAGGTCGCTTTTCACGGGGCCAGGTCTGACGCGCCAAACCGACCATTTGTGGGATATCCACCTTCATGGGGCA
>JAKLQB010000862.1 GCA_022013615.1 Desulfobacterales bacterium
TATAAACTGGCGGAGCGACCCGCCCGCCTCGCCTGAAGGCGAAGCCGATGGCGGGCAGGAGCGATTTCATCATTCGATGTTCAACGTTCGATGTTCGACGTTCAAAAAGCTGAGATTAAGCGAATGGTTCTAAATTTGCCCGAAGGGCATGATAGTTTGAGACCTTTGAAAAATGTTCAATCTTCATCGCTCTCTAACCTTGAACCTTGAACCATTGAACCGTGAACCTGAGCAGTTACAAATTATCTACGGAAGAATAGGAATGAAAAAAATAGCGTCTGATGTAGTTTTAGGCAAAGATGTAGTATTAAGCAGCTTTATCAATCTGTATGGATGCCGGATAGATGATGATACAAAAATAGGTGCATTTGTAGAGATTCAGAAAAATGCCTTTATAGGTAAGCGTTGCAAGATATCAAGCCATACGTTTATCTGCGAAGGCGTCAAAATAGAAGACGATGTATTTATCGGCCATGGAGTTATATTTATAAATGATAAATATCCAAGGGCCACAAAAGAATCCGGCGAATTGCAGACAGGGGAAGACTGGGAAGTCGTTCCAACTGTTATTAAACAGGGCGCCTCTATCGGTTCTAATTCAACCTTGATGTGCGGCATCACAGTAGGAACAGGTTCGATTGTTGGAGCAGGCAGTGTTGTAATACACGATGTCCCGGACAAGGTAATCGTTGCAGGAAATCCCGCTAAAATAATCCGAAAAATTTGATTGTTTAGCCGCAGACTCACGCAGACAACCGCGGACGTTTTATTTTGCCACAGATTCACACAGATGAACGCAGATAGGTTTAAATACAAAGAAAAAAGTATCAGTGATGATCAGCGTAAATCGGTGGCAAAATAGTTACGTTTGCGGCTAAATCATAAAATGAAATCAAAAATGAAATCAAAATACTATCGCCTGTCAATTTTAGTTATTGTAACAATCCTATCTGGTTTGTTCCTCTACAGAACCGCAATAATCGAAGTAGTTTCTGCTGTCCTTCACCGCGAAGGCAGTTCTCATGGCTTTTTTATACCTTTTCTGTCAGGTTTTTTTATCTGGACAAAACGTGATATCATTAGAAAAATTAAGCCGCAATACGATTTTCTTGGTTTACCTCTACTGGCTCTTGGATTCTTGCCTCTGATAATCAAGTTTGGGACATATCATTTATATTTTATCGGCTTTATATTTTTTGTTGCGGGGATGATATTTACCGTCTTTGGCAGAAATTATTTTAAGTGCATTGCTTTCCCGTTATTCTTTTTAATTACAATGACCCCCATAACCGGTGATGTTTACATTCAAGTCGCAGATTATATGCGGCACATTACATTCAGCGGAAGTCTTTTTATTATCCCCTTATTTAAAATTCCATTTTATAGAGAAGGCTGGTTGATGCAACTGCCAAATGCATCGCTTGAGGTAGCTATTAGCTGCAGCGGGATCAGGTATCTGATATCCTATTTCATATTCGGGCTGGCCTATGCCTATTTGTTTAAGACCACTTTGTTTAGCCGCATAACCCTGGTTGCATTAACCATTCCCATATCAATTACGGCAAGCATCTTCAGACTAACGGCAATATTTGTGCTTACCTATATATTCGGCCCCCAGATGGCTAAATATTGGCCACATGTATTAATAAGCTGGTCGGTGTTTTTTGCTGTGCTGGTTCTTGCAATCGTATCAGATCAATTTTTTAAAAAACGACAAAAGGAAATAGGTGAGTCTCCAAGTAATTAATCCTATTGATTTTCCCCATTGGAATAATCTGCTTCTCGCCGGAGGAAATTATTCCTTTTTTCATACATCAAGCTGGGCAAAAGTTCTTTCTGAATCATATAATTATAAACCCATATATTTTTCATTAATTCAAAATTCAAAATTAAAGATTTTATTGCCTGTTATGGAAGTAAAAAGCTTTATTACAGGAACAAGAGGAGTATCACTTCCTTTCACTGACTACTGCTTTCCGATAGCCACAGATGAAACCCTTTTCAGGAATACATTTGAAAAAGCGATTCAATTTGGCAAGAAAAACGGCTGGAAGACCTTTGAAATCAGGGGAGGCAATGGTTATTTTAAAGATGTAACAGCATGTTCAACATATTACACCCACGCTTTAAGCCTGACGGTCAACGAATCTGAAATCTTCTCCAATTTCAGAAGCAGTGTAAAAAGAAATATTAAAAAAGCAACAAAAGAAGGAGTTAATGTTATTCTTTCAAATTCATTGGAATCTGTAAAAGAATTTTACCGCTTAAACTGTATGACAAGGAAAGAGCATGGTTTGCCGCCCCAGCCGTATTTTTTCTTCAAGAAAATATACGAACACATTATTTCTCTCAAAAAAGGATTTGTTGCGCTTGCTTCTTATCACAAGAAAACTATCGCAGGAGCTGTTTATTTCCATTTTGGAGAAAAAGCTGTTTATAAATACGGCGCTTCAGACAAAACCTGTCAAGAACTCAGAGCAAACAATCTGGTAATGTGGGAAGCAATAAAATGGTATGCTCAAAACAGCTTCAAGCATTTCAGCTTTGGCCGCACCGATTTTGACCATGAAGGCCTTTTACAGTTTAAAAGAGGGTGGGGCGTAAAAGAAGAAACAATAAATTATTACAGGTTCGACCTGACAAAAAATGCATTTATAAAGGATTCTAAAATCAAATCATCCTATCCTTTTTTCCAAAAAATGCCGCTGCCATTCCTAAAGCTGACCGGTCATCTCTTATACCGACACGTAGGATAGAAATAGCTCATACCTATTATGTTCCTAAACAGAATCTTCTATAATCTCAAGCCATACATCCCGCGGCGTTTACAAATCTTCATAAGAAGACGCATTGTTTTTCATAAGCTGCAATCATATAAACATATATGGCCGATAGACCCAAATGCCGGCAAAGCTCCTGATAAATGGCCCGGATGGCCTGATAAAAAACGATTTGCCCTGGTGCTTTCTCACGATGTTGACCTGCAGCATGGCCATGATAAATGCCGGCGATTGATGGATCTGGAAGAAAGCCTGGGTTTTAGATCTTCATTTAGCTTTGTGCCTGAAAGATATAATGTATCTCAAACCCTGCGCAATGAAATTATCAGCAGGGGGTTTGAAGTCTCTGTTCATGGTTTAAAACATGATGGAAAGCTCTTTAAATCTAAAAAAATATTTAATAAGAGGGCTAAGCGTATTAACCATTATCTGCAAGAATGGGAAGCAAAAGGTTTTACTTCACCGTCGACTCACCATAATTTAAACTGGATGCATGCTCTGAACATTGAATATGACATATCAACATTTGATACAGATCCTTTCGAGCCTCAACCTGATGCAGTAAGCACTATTTTTCCATTCAGGGTACAAAACAATTCATCTGAAAACGGGTTTGTAGAGCTACCCTACACTCTGCCCCAGGATTTCTCATTATTTGTCATAATGATGGAGCAAAACATAAATATATGGAAAAAGAAGCTTGACTGGATAGCGTCCAAAGGCGGCATGGCCCTGGTAAATACGCACCCGGATTATATGAGATTTGATAATGATTGCTCCAGGGAAACATATCCGTCCGACTATTATAAAGAATTTCTTTTATATGTTCGAGATAAATACCAGGATCAGTACTGGCATGCATTACCAGGAGAGATTGCCCGTTTCTGGAAAAACACCATGGTCCAGAAAAGCTCATAGCTGATTAGAAGGTGAGAAGATTAGAAAGTAGAGAAGGTTAGACGATTGCCGTATTTTGACGGAAATATCTGATTCTTGCACCAAACATGGCTTCAAAATGTGCTTTTTCCTAACAGTCTTCAGCCTTCAGCCTATCCACCCAAGTAGTTACCAACCGAATAGGTTATGTTTTTTAAGTTTAATCATGAATATCCTGTAATCCTGTCTAAAAAATTTAAAAGGAAAATTATGCACGTTCCATTTTTAAACCTGAATTTACAATACGAAACCATCAAAGACGAAATTCATGATGCTATTAACCAGGTGATCGCAAAAAGCGCTTTTGCCGGCGGCCCATTTGTTGCCCAATTTGAAAAAGAATTTGCTGAATTCTGCAAATGTCAATATGCAGTCGGAGTCGGCAGCGGAACAGAAGCGCTCTGGATACCGCTTCTCGCTTTTGGCATAGGCCGGGGAGACGAAGTAATAACCGTTCCAAACACTTTTATCGCAACCACGGAAGCCATCAGCTTTTGTGGAGCCACACCGGTATTTGTAGATATTGACGAAAAGACATATAACATGAATCCTGATCTGCTCGAAGCGGCCATTACACCAAAAACCAGGGCAATCATACCTGTTCACATCTTCGGTCAGACAGCCGATATGCATCCTATTATGGAAATCGCCGAAAAGCATAACCTTTTTGTCATTGAAGATGCCTGCCAGTCTCACGGCAGTGAATACAAAGAAAAGCGAGCAGGAACTATCGGTAATGCAGCGGCTTTCAGTTTTTATCCTGGTAAAAATCTCGGAGCCTTTGGAGAAGGCGGAGCCATAACAACCAATAATTTAGAATTAGCAACAAAGATGCAGATGTTTCGAGATCACGGTCAAACACAGAAATATTACCACGGCATTATAGGTTGGAATGCCAGAATGGACGGAATCCAGGGGGCAGTGCTCAGCGTAAAACTAAAACGTCTCGAATCGTGGAATGAAGCGCGAAGAAAAAACGCACATTTATACAATGAACTTCTTTCTAATGTTGACGGTGTTATAACACCCGGGGAAGCAGATTATGCAAAGCATGTATACCACATCTATGCAATCCGGGTCCAAAACCGCGATGCACTGATAAGTAAATTAGCAGAAAAGGATATATCCAGCGGCATCCATTATCCTGTTCCAATACATCTCCAGGAAGCATACAGCTTTTTAGGCCATGGCAAAGGCAGCTTTCCCATCGCCGAAAAATGCGCCGAAGAATTCGTCTCACTGCCTATGTTCCCGGAACTAACCGAGGAACAAATAGAATACATCTCTAAGGAAATTAAAACGTATTTTTCGTGATTTTAAAAAAGAAAATTTAGCCGCAGGCAAACGCAGACAAACGCAGATTTTATTTTTGCCCGAAGGGCACGATAGTTTTTCACCTATCACCTATTTCCTATGAGCTATCAGCTTTTTGTGCTTCCAAGCATTCCAACTTCCAAGCCTCCAAGCTGGATTTATCTGGATATTGTCTGCGTCCATCTGCGGCTAATTAATATCCTGCTAATCCTGCTTCGCATTCGGCAATTGACTTCTGTCAATAATGCATATATTATGTTTCTAAAAATTGTTAAAAATAGCATTTTAAGGAAATATAATGCACTACAATGAGTTCCGAGAAACTTTTAAGTCTTATACCGTAATCTCTGTAAATGAGATTAGAAAACTGGATAGCCGTTTCAATCTCAGAAGGCTGGTTGAATGGCAGGGCAAGGGGTATATCAAAAAAATTATTCGTGGATATTATATACTTGCATATCTGAAACTGGATGAGAATGTTCTTTTCGAAATTGCCAATAGAATTTACAGTCCTTCTTATATTTCTCTCGACATGGCGCTTTCATATTATCACATGATTCCGGAAAGTGTTTATGGTCTGACTTCTGCCACAAGTCGAAAAACAATGGCTTTTGAGACTAAAGTTGGTGACTTTATCTACCATACCATACAGCCCAGGCTGCTCTTTGGGTACAAATTGGTTAACTACAGCGGCAAAAAATTTAAGATTGCCGAACCAGAGAAGGCTCTCCTTGATTATTTCTATCTCAATACTTCTATAAGGTCAGAAGATGACTTTGCAGGAATACGTATCGGAAAGGACCAATATTTTGCCCAGGTGGATGAAACACGTCTCGTGACTTATTTGAATGAATTCCAACAGAGGAGCCTCGCAAAAAGGGTCAAAAGTTTTATGAGATACATGAAAAATGCTCAGTATTAAAGAAATAGAATCTTATTATCCGGAAAATCTGCGGACATTTAAGCGCAGCTTGATGCGTGAGTATATTCAGTACAAAATCCTGGAAATCATTTTTGGCTCAAATCAGGCAGAAAAACTTTCATTTATGGGAGGGACTGCCATCAGGATGCTGCATGGAAATAAACGTTTTTCAGAGGATTTGGATTTTGATAATTTTGGGCTAAAGGAAAATGAGTTCGAAAATCTTGCTAACGAAATTCGCAAAAAACTCAAGATGGAAGGATATAATGTAGAGATAAAAAATGTGTTTAAGAACGCCTATCATTGCCACGTTCGGATTCCAGGCCTTCTGTTTGACATGGGGCTGTCCGGTCATAAAGAAGAGAAAATTCTGATTCAAATCGATACCGAACCACAACATTTTGATTATTTACCAGACAACCTGATTGTAAATAAATTTGATGTCTTTTCCAGGATAAGGGTAACGCCGCCCGACATCCTGTTATCCCAGAAAATAGTCGCTATATTCAATCGAAAACGAAAGATGGGGCGGGATTTTCACGATACCTTGTTTTTATTCGGCAAGGTATGGCCTAATTTTGACTTCCTGCGGCAAAAAATAGGCGTTCAGGATATGGCGGAATTGAAGAAACGTTTACTTTCACTTTGTAAAGCACTTGATTTTACAGCCTTAGCCAGGGACGTAGAACCTTTCTTGTTTTCAGCAATTGACGCGAAGAAGGTATGGGCTTTCCCCGACTACATCAACCAGGTATAATAAAAAAGAGGCACAGAGAAAAAGCTTCTGCCCCGCATGGCTCGGCCCTGTGATAATGATCATGCCACCATCGTTTGTGATGCATGGCAGGCGGGTGTTCGACGTTCATCTTTTAAGTGGCGAAGCTTATTCCTCTGGGGCGGCTAATTAATATCCTGCTAATCCCGCAACCCGACTTCGATAATTGACAAATGCCTGGGCATAGGGTAAGTTATTAAAAATGAAAATTTTTATCAAAGCCCGACATATTCAGGAAAAAAGGAAAGCATAAAATATTTATTCCAAATCTTCACGGAGGTAAAGATATGTACGAAAAACCGTTGTTTGTGCGTGCCGAGTGGGACGAAGTTGCACGCGTCTGGGTGGCCACCAGTGACGATGTGCCAGGTTTAGCCACTGAAGAGGATAATTTAGAGGGCTTAATCGAAAAGCTGAAAGTAATGATTCCGGAACTTCTTGATGCTAATGAAGCGAAAGGGGAACGGGAGGTGCCGTTCGAGCTCCTAACCCGCCGCTTTGAGATCGCGCAACGCACGAGTTACTGATGCCCTCTCTCACACCGAAGTTAAAACAGCTTTTGCGAGATGCGGAATGCTCTTTCGAACGTCAAGGCAAGGGGGATCAAATATGAGTAATACTGGTGTTAATGAAGTGATTAAAGAATTTGGCGAGCTTCCTCCCGAAGATAAGGAATACGTTGCTGAGATAATAAAAAAGCAGGTGCTTGAGTTGAAGAGAGAGATGCTTGCGCAGAGGGTTGAGGAAGCTAAGATGAATTTTGAAAAGGGTTTTGTCAAATGCGGTGGCATAAAGGAGTTGTTGGAGGACCTCGAAAGTGATTAGGGCTGCATGGGATGAAGGGTTCAAAAGATCATACAGAAAGCGAGTAAGGAATAATTCAAAACTGAAAAAGAAATTCTGGGAAAAAATGGAAATTTTTCTGGAAAATCCGTTTTTTCCACCACTAAGAACCCACAAACTTAGTGGTAAGCTGGCTGGACAATGGGCTTTCAGTGTTGACGATGATTGTAGGATTGTTTTTGAGTTCGTTACTGAAGATCAAGTTCTCCTGATTGATGTGGGCAGTCATGACGAGGTTTACTAAGCAAAGACAACTTTGCCATATGAAATCAGTAACGAACATATGGTGGTGATAAAAGATGTTTCTGCTTTAATTTGCAGGCAATGCGGAGAACTTTTATTGAAATTAA
>JAKLQB010000090.1 GCA_022013615.1 Desulfobacterales bacterium
TAATTATCCCCTAAAAATACATGATTTCCCTTATTTACCTATTACGCTGTATTAGCCTATGATATTAAGGAAAATTTAATGACAGTTTAATGCAGATAAGTGATTGTAAAAAATTTACCCTATAATCAGAGGTGATTTCCATGTCTGAATACTCACAGAAAAGCACCAAAATTACAAATTTCTATCAGCTTTCAGATGAGACCGATGTTTTAGATGAATTGATCCGGCACTCACGCTGGAAGAAGCCTGTTCTTGTCATTCCGGCCCTCGCATCGGAATTCACCCATCCTGAAAACCGGCCGGTTTTTGAAAATATACTGAGAGAATTAAAGGGTGCGACCTATCTTAATGACATCATTATCGGGCTTGATGCAGCTACGCAAGAGGATGTAAATCTGCTCCAGGAGATCATCGCTGATATTGGATTAGATAATGTGTTGATCCAGTGGAACGATGGGCCATATTTCGGGCAGCTGTATGAGTTGTTAGAATCGGCCGGTATCGATTTAAGCCAACGCGGAAAAGGCAGAAACGTATTCATGTCCTTTGGTGTCGCCATTGTTCTGAGTGCCACCTCTGTTGGCCTGTTGGATGCCGATATAAAAACCTTCAGGCGCGTACAACTGGATCGACTCTTTCTCCCGGTGCAGGCCTTTAACTATCAATTTGCCAAGGCCTATTACGCCCGAAGCGATGGACGTCAGTTTTTCGGTCGGGTAAAGCGACTTTTGGTTGACCCGCTACTTATAGCGTTAAAGCGGAAGTTTACAGATACCGGTGAAGAGAAGATGCTTCGCATCATCGATTTTTTATTGCTTTTTAATTACCAGCTTTCAGGGGAGGTTGTCATCGACATAGAGCTGTTACAACGAATGAAATATACCCTTAATTGGGGTGTGGAAATTCTGACCCTTATAGAGGCCTATCGTAAAGCCAATCAGATAGCACAGGTTGAATTTGCAAGAGGTTATTTTGATCATAAGCACCAAAAGATTTCGGTAGCCGACCCCAACAAAGGCCTTCACAAGATGTCCACTGACATCATTGCCACGCTTTTGAATGCCCTCGTTGTTGAAGAAGGCCTGGAGATCTCAAGTTATTTTTTCCGTGACCTGGCTCTGACATATCAATCAGTAGCAGAAGATTTAATAAGAAAATATGCTGAGAATGCGAAGTTTAATGGCTTACACTACGACCGCGATCGTGAAGAGGAATTCGTGAATGAAGTGCTCACCGATGCCATCATCAATGTGGGAGAGCTCCTGGATGTGCCGCAAAATATTTCGGGGATGATCTTGAGATACACTGCCATGAACCCTGAATTTGATAAATTCAATAGCTTAGGTCTCCAAAAGGCCATTATGGATACGGAAAAAAGATTGAAACAGGAATATCGATCCGCCCGGGACCTTCCTTCCTGGGAAAGAATTGAGGAAAAGATTCCAGGAATTAGGGATCAGATCATTGACGTGATTGAAGAGACAAAAAAATTTTAAAGACAAAAAAGAGGTGAACCGAAACGGAATGCTTTCAAAGATTTTATTGGGAATATGCGCAATAGTTTTCGTTCTTCTTATATATCAGATTTATAGGCTGGTCGAGGCCTTGTTATCTAATAGATAGAAGAGCAGAGAAAAATATCATTTAAGCGGGGAATTTATTTCCTTTTTATGGAATCCGCAATCTTATAGAAGAGATCAGCATCTTGTAATTCATAGATGGGTTGAATAGTGAAAGTGGACTTTATTAGAAGGATTTTTGGAATTTGCAAAACCAAAAAACCTAACGATTCAGGTTGTTGGAAGTATTCAAAAGATAAGATTGAGGTCGAGTGGGCACGCGTGCCGGAACTTCGAAAGCCTTGTGGCTCAATCCGTCTGGAAGGGCGGGGACTTGTGGAAAGAATTTTAGTAATTTATGGCTTTGACGGGCAATTTCACGCATTCAGAAACAGATGTCCCCATATGGGAAGACGGCTCGAACCCATTGTCGGCAGTGCGGCAGTTCAGTGTTGTAGTTTGTCCAGATCGACATTTGACTATGCAGGCAATGTCATGTCAGGACCAGCGAAAGAGTCATTGAGAAAGCACTGTGTAGAAACTAAAAAGTGCAAGGTGATAATTTGGTTAGAGTAACTTATTAGGAAAAGCCATGATCGTATTAGAATTGTTATTTGCCTTTATCGTTGCTCTTATCTTGAGTACGTTACTTATGCTGATATGGGGACGTGAAGCTACACGAACCGGATTTTTCTGCTTTTTCTTGATTATTTTACTGTCCTCCTGGGCCGGCGGCGTATGGGTCAGGCCGTTTGGTCCCCTCTTGTGGGGGATTCATTGGTTGCCATTTCTTTCCGCAGGATTAATCGTTGCTCTCATTTTCACTGTTTCCGCCCCACAACGCCCTCCAAGGAGCCACCACGAGACACTTAAGATGTTAGAACGCATCAGGCGGGAGAAAGAATTGAAAAAGGCTACCTATATCACTTTAAGCCTCTTTTTCTGGGTACTTTTGTTCGTACTGATAGCGGCTATTATCATACGTTACCTATAGGGGGTATTTTCAAGATGAATTTAGGAAAAACTCAATGAACCAGGATTTAAATCATTTTGACACCTCACAAAATCGTCAACCTGTTGAACTTACTCTTGGAAGCGGAGATTATATTCAGAGTTTTGAGAAAGGAATTATCGGCATGGCAGTCGGAGATAAAAAAACTTTCATAGTCCGGCCGGAAGAAGCATTTGGGGTGAGACACATGGAATTGATGGCGGATGTTAAGAAAAGCGATTTACCCGTAAATATACCACATGTAATTGGACAGAAGCTAACCATAAAATTACCTGAGGGCGACCCTATTCAAGCAGTTATTTCAACGACAGGTGAAGATTCTGTAACACTCGATGCAAACCATCCTCTGGCCGGAAGAACTTTGGTTTTCGACGTCAAATTAGTTGAAATTGTTTGATCATAATTATTTCTAAGAATAGTTTAGTCTGTCTTTCTAAATTCTGAACTAAAGGTCAATAATAAACATGAAAAAAGCTGCCAAAGTCATATTAGCCTTGATTGCGGTCTGCTTTGCATTCTTCTCGCAATCCACTTTTATCCTTGCAGAGGAGATAGCCATTTACCTGGATTTTGAGAATCAAATCATAACTGCCAAACTTGAGGAAGCCCCTCTAAGATCAGTATTTGAGAGAATCAAAAAGGAAAAACATATATGGATCAAAGGGAGTAGGTTTCTGCTGGATGAAAGAGTTTCGGTCCAGTTTAAAGACCTTTCTATTAAGGACGGCCTCCAACGGATTCTTCACAACATGAATCATTGCCTCATTTTTGATCAGCACAGTAACCTTTTGGGTGTCATTGTAGTGGGCCGAAAGCCTATAAGGCCAAGTCGGTGAAGATTGACCGTCCCACCAAAAAGAACTCCCCGAAAAAGAATGCCCAGACGGACTTCGAAACGAAGGCTACGTAGGGAATAATATGACCTATCGTTCTTAAATATCAGTCTTGTTAAATGTATAATAGGAGAAATATGTCAATAAAAAGGTTAGATCCAAAGCATTTGGGTCCGGATGAAGATTGGGCGGGCAATACCGCAGCCTTTCTTTGCCCACACTGTGAAAAGGTCTTCATAGTATGTGGAACTCCTATTCACGGGGGGGTGAGAAAGTGCCCTGATTGTGGCAAATCAACTGGTCGCTGTGACATAAAGGGGAGGATGTCTGGTGGTAAGGCCAGTCTTGAGTGGTAAAAATGTAATTTTTTAGGAAGGGGGGTAAATTATGGCATTGAAAAAAAATGGGATATCTATGGAGTTAGAGGGAGTTATTAGCAGATTAGAAGATGCCAGGGATAATGCCATTGAGTTACTTGGCTCTCGAGATGTAGAGCTTCAGAGCGATGATCTCGATGCTGATGTAGCGCATGACATAGAAGGTGCTGAATCTGCATTTCTTGTAGCTGAGCTACAGGTTAATGCAATGACACAGGTGATGAGTGAGGAGATAGATAATCTGAGATCACTTTTGGGAAAAATGGAAGAGAATGGATCTGAAAAGCATCGATTGGGATAGGGAATGTGAACTTTCTTGCATTTCTCGAATGGTCGGCTAAATTTAGGAGAACTAATGCTTGTTTACATTCTCTCTCTCTTCTCTATTTCCCAGGCGGCATTACCAAGTGACAAGTCTGAATCATTTGTCCGTGCAAAGAACGAAGGAGGTAAGGGTGTTTGGAATGCTAAAAAGAATGATAATATTCTCCTGCATATTTAGTTTATTTCTTATATTCCCCTCATATTTTGCTGCAGGTTTAACAAAGGATGAGTATGAAATGATGAGGGTTGCATTTATGAATGGCTATGTTCATGCCCTCAGACTTGATATAGAGACAATACAATCTCTAAAGGGAAATAAAGAAGAATTAAAGAAGTTCGTCATTTCTGAAGCTGACAGATATATGGAGAAAGTATTAAACCTTAACATGTGATTTGTTGGTATGGTATAAAAAAATTTTGGTTTCTATCCAATGCCAAGATATTTCATTTCAGCATCTCAGGATTTGTGGAGGAGAATAATGGATTAAATGCCATGAGGCACATAAATGAGCCAGTGAAAAATGAAAGTTGCTGTTTATCAGACTAGTCCAGTCCTGCTGGATCTTAAGGCCAACCTGGAAGATGTTATCAGCAAAATCCATCAAGGCCGGGAAAAGGGTGCCCAGCTAATTGTTTTCCCGGA
>JAKLQB010000091.1 GCA_022013615.1 Desulfobacterales bacterium
CTATCCTTCATTACCATCCGCTCAGTTCCTCCCAGGAGTCATCAAAACGCCCTCCCCAACCGTCAACCACATAGTCTCTTAAATCGCCTCACGATATATATCAATATATACCACGTATCTTAAAAAGTCAATCACGTAATGGAGGAACGTTCATTAGTTTATAAGTTTCTCATCCTTTCTTTGTTTTCAGAGAGGTGTTGTCCTTCTTAGCCCGGATAAACCGGAAAAGTGCCTAAAGTTAAGGAGTCGCTTCGCTCCGTCTATTCACAGCGTAATGGGGGACGCATTGGGATTGACTATTGACGATTGAATATTGACTATTAAACGGGATGGGGGACATTTGGATTGTCGATTTTCGCCCCGGTTAAATACCCTATCGGGGTCTGCGCAGCAGAATTTCACAGGGCCCCGATAGCGGGATCTCCGCTTCGCTCCGACAGGCCCCGGTTAAATACGCTTCGACAGGCAGAGCCCGCAGGCAGACAAGCGGGTGATGGGGTAGACACTTCACGCGGCACTGCTCCGCTTCTTGAGTTACATAGTCAAACGCTACATAACCATTCGTTTTAAGTAAGTTTTTTAGACACAAGAATGATGATTTCGCAAAAAGTCAGAATTTTGAATTATTACCACAATATATAGTGGTAGTCAATAGAAATTACACACTTTATGCGGTAGTTAAAGACTTTTCATCGGACTTTTTACGAAACCATCAAGAATGACAACCCCTTCAATAGTGAGGAATTATCCTGGTAAACACTTGGTCTAAAACCTTGGGATTTAGTTACGAAAAGCCCTAAAAGGTGTAGCAGTTTGTCTGCCAGTTTTAAATACGTCAGAAGTTGCTTTTTGTGAACAGGCATTATTGCCTCAACAGATTTCAGTTCCACAATAATTGAGGATTCAACGAGCAGATCCATACGGAATCCAAGATCTGTAACCTTCTGATCCCGATAGAAAATAGGAAGCTCAACTTCCGATTCTACCTTTATGCCCATACGCTCCAATTCTATAACCATGCATTTCTGGTACACGCTTTCCAAAAGCCCAGGGCCTAAAGCCTTGTGTACCGTAATTGCAGCTTGAATTATTTGTGATGTGATAAAATTCAAATGTCTCTCACAGAGGCACACAGAGAATGGTTGAATGCAGGGTGATGGGTTAGCTCCTGGTGCGGGTACAGCTCCGCTCCTTGGGTTACGAAGCGGGAAGTAAACCAACTTACTGATGTTATTAGCTAATTGTGCAGGGGATACGGTTTTGGAGCCTAGTACAGCATTACTATCTTGTGCTCGCGCAGGTCTGTTACATCCCCTTTCACATCGATGTCATGATCGTCGCCCTGCTCCTCAAGCAAAAGAGCGATATCAAAGGTTTCATGGTCAACTGCGCCCAACTCCTTTCTGTTGAGGCAGTGCCCGGTCAGGTCCAGATTCAGCTTCATCTCCCTTATTATTGATGCCACAAATTCTCTTGCCATCTCCGGCCCCACAAAAAGGATGCGAGAATGGCCCTCCCCTTGAATCTCATCCAACCTCTCCACTAATCTCCCTTTCACCCTGTTGTACTCTTTGAGCCTTGCCATGACAAAACTTGCCGCAAGCTTAGATTTTGCTTGAAGGCCTCTGGGTGTCAGGAGATACATATAGCTAATCTTGTGGGGGCTGTTACGAAAATTACCCAATTTGACCAGGCCCTTTTTAAGGAGATTTTTGAGAACGTAATTCACCTGCCCCAGGCTGATACCTGTTTCTTTTGCAAGCTGTCGTTGGGTATGGATTTGGTGCCTGTCTAAGGCATCTAAGACTTGAAAGTGCTTTTCTGAAAGGACCATGGGGTTCCTTGGACCACCTGAGAGCCGGATGATGTTCGAGGCCGAACGATATATCCTAATTGAACAAGCTTATGCCAAAAAAAAGCCTTACCGTGGCTTTAAGGGGTGAGACCTTTGAAAAACGCCCCCTTTCGAAGTTTGCGCTTATCTGCACAATCTCTGCGTTACGTTCCGATTTTATCCCGCCCGCTGCGGGACTCGAAATATTGCACATATTCCTGCGGTTAATCCTGCTAAAGCGGGACTCACGCGCCTTGATCTTGAATTCCGCTGAAAGCGGGAAGCATTTTTTAAAGGTCTCAATCCGTAGTAACTTCGCAATAACCGCGCCAAATAAGTGAGTACGAGTAACAAACTGATTTTAAACGTCTTTCACTGTTAAGCTGAAGGGTGAATAAGGGTTTTATACCAAGAAAGGTATGGTTTTGCTGCCCTAATTATGGCATCAGTGCCATAGCTCACGCCTGACACAAGGGGCCAGCAGGCACCCTTCAACCTCTCCAATCGCTCTGGCCTGAAAGGGATCTTCTGTGTAGGGGTCAAGTCTTTGATTGACTTACCTTTAACTGCTAATGAGAGCTCAATGTGGGGGTCAAGTCTTTGATTGACTTACCTTTAACTGCTAATGAGAGCTCAAAGATAGAAGCTCAAGACTGAAAGATTTAAACTCAAAGCCGAAATGGCGTAATGGACGGAATGGGGGACGCATTGGGATTGACTATTGAATATTGTTGATTGACAAAATAAAAGAATATTCTCTCACAGAGGGCACAGAGTCACAGAGATTGTTATGAAGGCTGGACGCCCGTTTGGGCCTTGGGGACGCCCTTGACTAATTGGACTTTCGTATGTTTTTGGGGTGTTGTTGACAACGTTGACTTTCTCTTTTTTGGCACCCTGGTTAAATCGGCAGTGGGAAATGTGAGTAATGTAGTTGATGGCGTTCTAA
>JAKLQB010000863.1 GCA_022013615.1 Desulfobacterales bacterium
ATTCATTCCAAAAAGACTGGAAAAGCTTTATCCGTGTGGAAGTCAATGACGACTTGAACGGAGTAATTGACAGGATTGTTACCAGCCATCCGCTCCGTGGCTTCGATGCAATCCATCTGGCCTCAGCGCCTATAACCCATGAAATGTTATCTGAGGACTTTCTTTTTGCTTGTTTTGACCGAAACCTTTTGCAGGCGGCACAGATGGAAGGCCTGGATACCTTACCAAAAAGCGTTGAATCGAATACCACAACCGCAAACTGAGACCCTTGAAAAACACTCCCTTTTGCCCAATCTTGGGCTCAACGCTGATCAGCAGGTTTTAATGACCCAATAATTTGGTCAATTCGGGCAATTCCCTGCTCTGCACAAAAGGCCTTTAGCCCTTCAATGATATCCAGGGTAGCCCTTGGATTGACAAAGTTGGCCGTTCCTACCTGGATGGCAGTGGCGCCGGCAATGAGGAACTGGAGTGCGTCCCGGTGATCCACGATTCCTCCAACACCAATGACCGGTATATTGACGGTCCGCGCGACCTGATAGACCATGTAGAGGGCCACCGGGCGGATTGCAGGGCCTGAGAGGCCCCCTGATATGTTTGCCAGAATGGGGGTGCGGCTTTCTATGTCAATGGCCATGCCCGTCAGGGTGTTGATCAGCGACACCGCATGTGCCCCGGCCTTTTCCACGGCCATGGCGATTGCGCGGATATCCGTCACATTGGGAGACAATTTGACAATGACTGGTTTATCGCTGTTTTTCAAGACACGCTCTGTCACCCTGGCCGAGACATCCGGGTCCGTGCCAAAGGCCATGCCGCCTTTCTCCACATTAGGGCACGAAATATTCACCTCAATGGCTGATATGCCTTTAACCCCTTTGAGACCGGCTGCCACTTCACCATACTCGTTTATGCTGTGGCCGTAGATATTGACAATCACGGCCGTATTCAGCTTCTGTAGTGCCGGGAGTTTTTCCTTTAAGAATGTTTCCAGGCCCATATTGGCCAGCCCTATGGCGTTTAACATACCGCAAGGGGTCTCCACGGTCCGGGGAGGGGGATTGCCAGCCCGGGGCTTGAGGGAGAGCCCTTTAACCACAATCCCACCCAGGAGGCTGAGGTCTATTAGTTCAGAATATTCCTGGCCGTAACCAAAAGTGCCCGACGCCGTGAGGACAGGGTTCTTCAGCGTCAAGGGGCCAATTTTTACTCTTAAGTCGGGTTGATCCATTGTTTACAATACTTTCCAGTCAAGTTTCTGAACATCAAATACCGGCCCATCCTGACACACATGAAAGTACGTTCGGTTTTCCCCGGAAGATGCCCTTACAGCACAGCCCTGGCAGGCCCCCAGGCCGCAGGCCATGCTTGTCTCCAGGGATACCTGGCATGGTATATTCCTTTTAAGAGCCAGCTCTGCCACACGGTTTAACATGGGAATCGGTCCACATGAGAAGATTAGCGGAGGGTCTTCAGAAAAACCTGCAAGATGGTTCTCCAGGAGTTCTGTCACAAACCCATGATGTCCGGCAGTGCCATCATCGGTGGAAATAAGGGTTTCCATAGCATTAAGGCCAAATTGTTCCAAAGGTAATATCTCATTTTCAGAACGATAACCTGCAAGAAATGCTGTTTTCCCGGCATCAATTGCCTGGGCCAGGAAAATAAGCGGGGCAACCCCGATTCCTCCGGCTACTAAGACAGAGTTGCAATCTCGTTTTGGGAGATCAAATCCTCTACCCAGCGGTCCCAACACTGATAGTTTTTCCCCTCCTCTGGCTTTGGACATAATTGCAGTGCCCCGGCCTACTACTTTGTAAAGGATAAGAAACAGGTCATGCCCCCTTGTCCCGCATATGGAAAAAGGGCGTCTTAAAAGTGGATCAATTCCTGGCGTGACCCGGATCATCACAAATTGCCCGGGCCTTGCTTCGGCAACAACCTCTGGAGACTCCAGGGCCATTAAAAAAGTTTCAGGGGCCAGCCTTTTGTTGAATACGATTTTTGCGTTCTGTTCAAACATAGTTAGAATGCGTTGGGTTTCGCTTACACTCAACCCAACCTACAACTGTCTGTGGTCATAATGAGAATTGCCATGGTAGCTGAATATCTTTTACACAAAATATCAGAAAGACGCAATCAGCAATTGAACGTAGTTTAATTGGCCCATCGCGGATTAGTGTGAAAACCAGGTCGGGAACATAGCACAAAAGTATTGTAGGGTCGGGTTTCATACCCGACCGGGGTTGCGGTGGCATATAAAATGCCACCCTACATGATGTGAGCAAAGGCTTTCACACTAATCCGCGATGGGCCGTTCAATTTTACATGCGTTTTGTAATATTGCATTGCAATTCTACAAAACACTTGTATAAATGCATTATAAAGAAATCTCATGACGCGTAAAGAATATCTTATTAAGCAGAAAAAAATGGGCAGGCATATATTCGGTGTTTTTCCGGCCCAATATCCCAGGGAGATTCTGTGGGCCATGAATGTGGTGCCTGTAGAGATATGGGACCCGCCCCTGGAAATAACGGGCGCTAATGCGCATTTGCAGCCTTACATTTGCTCGGTGGTCAAACTGGGGCTGGAGCTTATCCTTCAGGGCAAGTGTGATGACCTGGATGGTTTCCTGTTTCCTCACACCTGCGACTCCATACAGAATCTGGCCTCCATAGTTAACGATTATCTTGGTATGGAAAAGCCCTGCTATTTTTTCTATCACCCCAAGGCGCCCTTTCGTGACTCTTCGCGTATTTTCTATATGGAACAGCTCAAGGGCCTGGCCGCGCTACTGGAGAAGCAGTTAGGCCCTTTGGATCTTTTTAGGCTGAACCAATGTGTAGAGCAGGGCCGGCATGTGGCATCCCTCCTCAGGAAACTGTACAACATGAGGGCCAGTGGGGAGCTTGCTGCCTCCAATGCCCAGTTCTACCGGGTCATCCGCCAGGGCGAGTTTTTGGTTCCCGATGATTTTATCCCCCTGTTAGAGGAATTCTTGACTGCATCAAAGGGCCGGTCTGTCGCCGGACCCGCAGTAATCCTCAGTGGGGTCCTACCCAACCCACCTGAGATCCTGACTCTTCTTGACGAGCTGGGAGTCCGGGTGGCAGATGACGATTTTTTGAATTGTAGCAGGAGATTCCTGGGGTCACCCAGCCAGGCCCGGGATCCCTTTGAAGCCATGGCTGAGACCTATTTTGCCTTGCCCCCCTGTACCACCAAAGGTTCTTCAATTGAAGAGCGATTGGAATTCCTGTTTGGTAAGATCAAAGTCAGCGGTGCCAGGGGAGTGATATTTTACATGGTGAAGTTTTGCGAGCCTGAACTTTTTGACGTGCCCCAACTGGTAAAAGAACTTAAAAAAAGGGGACTCGCCACCCTTGTAATTGACTCGGAACTGAACCAGGGGCTTAGTGGTCAGCTTAATACGCGCGTGGAAGCGTTTGTAGAGATGATAAGTTAGGCTGCATATGTCATTAATCAAAAGACTGCGTTACAATTTCATGAAGGATCTGGGCGCACCAGCCCTTATGGGCATATCAAGGGTGGGGAAAAAAATGCGTCCCATAAAGCCCGATCCCCATTTCGGCCCGCCGCTTAAGTGCACAAGGCGGTTGAAGGATATAATGACCAGGCACTATTTCCTCTCACGCTATGCCGAGGGGGCAAAGCCCGTTGCCTGGGTTACGAGCGGCGCGCCAGTGGAAGTGCTGAGGCCTTTTGGTTTTTACACGGTTTACCCGGAAAACCACGGGGCTCTTTGCGGTGCAAAAAAAATGGGGCCCGAGTTTGTGCTGTGGCCGAAGAACACGGCTATCATCAGGACCTGTGCTCCTATGCCCGGATAGATCTGGGGCACTACTTCTCGGGCAAGACCCCTGTAGGAAAGCTTCCCAAACCTGATCTTCTTTTCGCCTCAAACAACATTTGCCAGACAGTGGCTTACTGGTATAAGGCCCTGTCCCATTACTTGAAAGTCCCTTTGATCTTATTTGACACGCCTTACAATTTCAGGGAGATTACTGATAGCGATATCTCGTATATGGTTCGCCAGTTCGAAGAAATGATACCCGTACTGGAGCAGGTGTCAGGACGACAATTTAATTACCGGAAGCTTCAGGAATACGTCAGTGTGGCCAAGGATGCCTCGATCACATGGGGCGCAGTACTGGCTACTATGAAAGCCAGACCGGCGCCCATGACCATATTCGATGCCTTTGGTCATATGGTCCCCATCGTTTCCCTGAGGGGGCTTCCATTGGCATTGGAATACTACCGTACCCTTCTTGCCGAGCTCAGGGAACGGGTGACCCGTGGTGTGGGAGCTATCAAACATGAACGTAAGCGGCTGATGTGGGACAATATCGCCATCTGGTACAAGATGCGGGATCACTCAAGTCTCTTCGCCGGGCAGGGCATGAACTTTGTCACCGCCACATACACCAATGCCTGGGCCGAGACAACCCCATATATGGATGAAAACCGTCCCTTTGAGTCCATGGCCAGGGCATACAGCCTGGTGATCCTCAACAACAATCTCAACAGCCGGCTGGAACTCATGGAGCGGCTTATAAAGGAGTATCAGGTGGATGGGCTGGTAATCCACTCGGCCAGAAGCTGCAAGCCTTATTCGGTGGGACAGTATGACCTGAAGCGCCTGTTAATGGAACGACTGGAGGTGCCTTCGGTGATTATTGAGGCGGATATTGCCGACTCCCGGGCCTACTCCGAGGAGCAGACCCGAACCCGATTGGAGGCCTTCTTTGAGGCAATGGAGGGATAGGGTTTGGACTATTTTGCCGGTATTGACGTAGGTTCTCTCAGCACAGATGTAGTCATTCTCAACGGTGGAGGTGAGGTGTGCGGCCACAGCATTATAGAAACCGGGGCGAACAGTACTGAAGCTTCCGAAGATGCACTTGAAAAGGCGTTGGCACAGGCTGGCATAGGCCGCGGAGATCTCGCAAAAATTGTGGCGACGGGATATGGCCGGGTTTCCGTGCCCCTGGCAGACAGAAAATTCACCGAAATCTCATGTCACGCCCTGGGGGCATATTACCTTTTTCCGGATACTGGCACGGTCATAGACATTGGTGGCCAGGATTCCAAGGTGATCCGGGTTGGAGAGGGTGGCAAGGTTGCGGATTTCACGATGAACGATAAGTGTGCTGCCGGCACAGGGCGCTTTCTGGAAGTGATGGCGGCCAAACTTCGGGTACCCTTAGGTGAAATGGGCGATCTGTCTCTTCATGCGAAAGGCG
>JAKLQB010000092.1 GCA_022013615.1 Desulfobacterales bacterium
GACAAGGTGACAGGTAAAACGTGCGCAAAAATTATTGAGAAGGTAAGAAAAATCGAAGATGAGTTCTGGACAGAAGATTTACAGTTTGATGAGCAAGAGTTTAGTTAAAAAGGGTATCAATTCATCTGCGAAGAACTATAGGAGGTTAACCCATGACTATTGTGCAGGCATTGAAGGCCCCGGAGGAAGAGATCCGAGTAGGGGTCTACATTTGCCAATGTGGTTTGAACATAGCTGCTGTCGTAGATTGTGAGGCCGTGGCCGAATGGGCAGAGGGCCTTGAGGGAGTTACTGTCTCCCGATCCTATTCCTACATGTGTGCTGACCCTGGCCAGCAACTGGTCAAACAGGACATAAAGGAACTGAGCCTTAACAGGGTGGTTGTGGCTTCCTGTTCCCCAAGGCTTCATGAACCCACCTTTCGGCAGATGTGTGCTGAAGCCGGACTCAACCAATACCTCTTCGAGATGGCCAACATCCGCGAGCAATGCTCATGGGTCCATCCCCATGAGAAAAAAGATGCCACCGAGAAGGCAAAGGACCTCGTGAAGATGGCCGTCTCCCGTGTGAGGCTGTTGAGACCCCTTGAGGAACTGGAGGTTCCGGTAACCCAGAAGAGCCTGGTTATCGGCGCTGGTGTTGCAGGCATTCAAGCTGCCCTCGACCTTGCTGACAATGGTTTTCATGTCTATTTGGTCGAGAAAAAACCCTCCATTGGCGGGGTTATGGCCCAATTGGATAAGACATATCCAACCATGGACTGTTCCATCTGAATTCTCGGTCCGAAGATGACGGATGTCGGTCGACATCCCAGGATTGAGTTGATGACCTTGAGCGAGATTAAGGGCATCAAGGGATATGTGGGTAATTTCGAGGTAACTGTTCAGAAAAGAGCACGTTATGTGAACGAAAAAGAGTGTACTGCATGCGGGGACTGTGCGCAAGCCTGCCCGGTATTGAAGCCCGATGAGTTCGAAATAGGCTTGAGCTCCCGTAAGGCCATCTTCATACCTTTTCCCCAGGCTGTGCCATCTGCCTATGTGCTGAATCCTCTCGATTGCCTGGGGCAGGACCCGCTAATCTGTGGCAAGTGTAAAGAGGCCTGTGAGAAGGGATGTATTGATTACGATGCGCAAGATGAAGAGTTGACTTTTAAAGCGGGAACCATTGTGGTGGCTACCGGAATGGAGCCCTATGACCCCACACCCTTAGACGAATACGGCTATACCCGCTTCCCCAACATGGTAACCACGATAGAGTTTGAGCGCCTGATAAATGCCGGTGGTCCAACCAAGGGGGAAGTGGTCCGTCTCAGCGATCTCAAGGTTCCCAAATCGGTTGCGTTTATTCAATGCGTTGGCTCACGGTCTCCAGGCAATGAAAAGGCAAATCCTTATTGCAGCAACATCTGCTGCATGAATACCATAAAGGATACCCTTATGCTCAAAGAACATTACCCTGATATGGAGGTGAAGGTCTTCTACATCGATATCAGAGCCTTTGGTAAGGGGTTTGAAGATCTTTTCCAGCGCTCCAAAGGCAAAGGAGTCAAGTATATCAGGGGGCTTCCCGGAGATGTACAGGAAGATCCGGGATCTCACGATTTAAGCCTTTTCGTGGAAAATACCTCGACCGATCACCTTGAAAGGCATCATGTGGAGATGGTTGTCCTCTCCCAGGGACTGGTCCCCTCGGAAGATATGAACAAAATCCAGGAAATGCTTGCCCTGCAAAAGACCTCAGATGGGTTTTACCTTGAGGCCCATCCGAAACTCCAGCCCGTGGATTCTGCTTCCGCGGGAATCTTCTTTGCAGGTACGGCCGAGTCCCCGAAGGATATCAAGGATGCCGTGACTCAAGCTTCTGCTGCCGCCGCGAGGGCAGCCAGGTTGATGTCTCCGGGTAAAATTACTGTTGAGGCCATCACAAGTAGAGTAGATGAGGATAAGTGTACATCCTGCGGCATATGTGCCAGAGTCTGCCCATACAATGCCATCACGGTTGATAAGAAGAACAAAAGACCGGCAGTTGTGATAGAGGCGGCCTGCGCCGGGTGCGGAACCTGTGCAGCCGAGTGCCCTTTTGATGCAGTTGAAATGAACCACTTTACCGACACCCAGATCCTGTCCCAGGTCCATGCAATTTTGGAAAAGGAGCCCAGGGAAAAAGTGGTCTGCTTTGCCTGCAACTGGTGCTCGTATGCAGGGGCTGATTCCGCA
>JAKLQB010000864.1 GCA_022013615.1 Desulfobacterales bacterium
ACGACCAGCACATTTTTTTTCATGGAATCAACTCCTGCTGCCTTTGATCCTGATAGTGCGATGCTCATTTAATCTAACGGCCCTCCCATCACCTTGTTTCTCCCCTCCCGCTTTGCCTGATAAAGGTATTTGTCCGCCTTGCTGATCATGGCTTCAGGCGAAATCATTTCATTAGGGGTGTCAGGGCTGAGCACTACCTCACTCACCTTTCAGGTCGACGTGTTGCAAACAATGCCTCCCGTTCATCAAGCGTGAGTCCTTCCATTGCCGCGGTTATCTTATTTTCATCATAGTAAACGCGATTGCGCCCCCTGGCCTTCGCCTCAAGGAGAAAATGGTCTGTTTGTTTGATAAATGTCTCAACAGTGAGCTTTTTTCTCCCCCTGTACGCATCCACTCCGAAACTGGCTGTCAGTCTGACCAGTTTGCCGTTAAGCTTTACAGGCGAGTTTTCAAGAGCGAATCGCAAACGTTCCGCAGCCCGGATAGCCTGCGGCAAACTGGTTCCTGGTAGTATAACAACAAACTCCTCACCTCCGTACCGACAGGCCATGTCTATGCGTCGTAATTTCTCCTGCCAGATCTTACCGATCCATTGAAGTGCCTTATTGCCGCATTCGTGGCCGTAGGTATCGTTTATTCGTTTAAAATGGTCCAGATCGCTGATAATGAGACCGGTAGAAAGACCTGTACGTCTTGTACGCTCCATTTCCCCTTCAAGGGCCATCATCAAATAGCGAAAATTAAAAAGCCCGGTAAGCGTATCCGCCTGGGTTAATTCTTGCAGCCGCTTGCACTCTTCCTTCAAACGTCGAACTTCATCAAAAACCGGGCACTCCTGGTTGTTTGATGGGCATTTTTCCTGCAAATCAAGAAGCTGATCCAACACCGCCTCCTTTAGAATTTAGGGATAGCTCAATTGAGGCAATAGATTAGCAGGAGATTCATAATTATTCAACACCGATCTCAAACTGTGCAGAACTCCTGGAAATCTATTCGTAGCGTAGAGCCTCAATTGGGTCCAGATTCGCCGCCTTTCTCGCCGGATAAAAGCCAAAAAAGATGCCCACGGCTGCTGAGAAGCCAAAGGCGAGAAACACTGATTGGATCTCTATGATCATGGGCCATCCCCCAGAGAAGGTGATTGCTATTGATCCTCCCACACCCATTGCGATTCCAATGAGGCCGCCGATGATGGAAAGGGTCACGGCTTCGATGAGAAACTGGGTGAGGATGTCACGGCCCCGTGCACCAACAGCCATTCGGAGTCCGATTTCCCGCGTCCGTTCGGTAACCGATACAAGCATGATATTCATAATGCCTATTCCGCCCACCACAAGAGAGACCGAGGCCACGGCAGCAAGGAGAAGAGACATGGCCCGGGATGATTCAGCCCGAGTCTCGAGGATTTGAGAAAGATTCCTCAGAAAAAAGTCGTCGTCCTGGCCGGGCCGCAGGCGATGGCGCTGGCGCAGCAGTGCCTTGATCTGCTCCTCAGCCTCTGCAACAAGATCGGCTTCCTGCACCTTCACAATTACTGAACCCACGCTCTTGCCGCTAACCCAGCGGCCACCAAGCACGCGCTTTTTTGCTGTTGTGAGGGGGATCAGGATCGTATCGTCCTGGTCCTGCCCCATGGGTGTCTGCCCCTTGCCCTGGAGCACACCTATTACCCTGAAAGGTACCCGCTTAATGCGGATGGTCTGCCCTATGGGGTCTCCCCCTGAAAAAAGATTCTCAACCACAGTCTCGCCGAGAAGGACCACCTTGGCCGCGCCCTTCACCTCATCAGGCGTGAAGGCACGTCCAGCGGCAATTTCCCACTCCCGTGCCTCGAGGTATTCTGGCGTTACCCCATAGATGAGTGTAGACCAGTTCAGGTTGCCGAACACCACCTGTCCGCCTCCCCGTACCGATGGTGCAGCAACCTGTACTATTGGGATTTCCTGTTGAATGGCCGTAGCATCGTCTTCCGTGAGGGTCAATTGTGTGCCGTGTCCCAGTCTAACCCCGCCCGACGTGGTGGTCCCCGGTAACACAATAATGAGGTTTGCCCCCAGGCTGCGTATGAGTTCATTAACCTGGGCCTCGGCCCCGGCACCTACCGAAACCATAATAATAACGGCGGCCACGCCAATGATGATGCCAAGAGTAGTGAGCACGCTGCGCATCACGTTGACGCGAAGCGCCCGGAGAGAGGCAAATATGGAATCAATGTAGTTCATTACTCAGCAAGCATCTCTTCAACCTGTTTCGGTCTTTCTACTATCTCATCATTAATCAAACATCCATCTCTAAAACGGAGGATCCGACGGGCAAAACCTGCAATCTCCTGTTCGTGGGTCACGATGACTATTGTTATGCCCTCGCGGTTGAGCCGCTGGAAGAGTGACATAATCTCTACACCGGTGCGTGTAT
>JAKLQB010000865.1 GCA_022013615.1 Desulfobacterales bacterium
GCCCGATTTGCCAGGCACTTACTCAATCACCGTGCCCTGGTGGCAGGGGTGGAGGCCATGGGGCTTTCCATGCTTGTGCCGGAGGGTGAGCGGTTGCCAATGTTAAATGCCATTCGTATTCCAGAGGGAGCAGATGATGTAACTGTACGCAAGACATTACTGAATGATTTTAGTGTTGAGATTGGGGGGGGTCTGGGCGACCTGGCTGGCAAAGTATGGCGTGTGGGCCTGATGGGCCATGTTTCCTGTAAGAAAAATGTTGTTCTATTTCTTTCAGCCCTGGAAATCATACTCAGGTCACAGGGAGTGAAAGTGCAAGGGGATGCCCTTGAGGCTGCGGCGTCTGTTTATGCATGCTAAGGGAGAATTGAATGCGAAAAATCCGAATAACCGCAGATGATGTATCGGCAACGGCCACACTAAACGACAGCTCGACCGCGGGCGCCATCTGGGGCGCGTTGCCCCTTGAGGCGCAGGCCAATACCTGGGGTGAGGAGATCTATTTTGGGATTCCGGTGCATCTCAATGAGGCCGATGGGGCGAGTGACGTTGTGGCTATGGGAGATCTGGGTTACTGGCCAGCCGGCCACGCTTTCTGCATCTTTTTTGGGCGAACACCGGCCAGCAAGGGCGATGAGATCCGGGCTGCCAGTGCGGTCAATGTGTTTGGCCGGGTCGAGGGAGATGCAACGGTTTTTGCCGGTGTACCCGGCGGTGCCAGCATAAGGATTGAAAAGGTTGAAGACTGACATTGGTAATGGGTCGAAATAATGAAGCTTTGCTTTCTGCATGGCCTGGATAGCAGTCCCCAGGGGACCAAGGCCAGTTTACTGAGAGCATATGATCCCCGTTGCTTGATTCCCAATCTCCCCCCGGATATCAATGAACGTCTTAAAGTACTGAAGCACGGACTCCGTGCACCTGTGCTGCTGGTGGGTTCATCACTTGGCGGGTTGACAGCACTTATGTATGCAATGAGTCATCCGGAAATGGTACATGGCCTTGTACTTCTTTCCCCTGCGGTGGGGATAAAAATTGAAGATCTTTTCACAGAGGAACATAAAAGGATTTCGCATTATGCAAATTTTCCACGGAACTATAATTACTTGTGATAAAGATAATAATATATTCAACTATTTAATTGAAGATAACGGCAAAATTGTATATGTCGGAAACAATTTGCCTGAAATTTATTCAAATTCAAAACAAGTTGAACTAAGAAGCAAAGCACTTATACCATCATTTGGAGACGGTCATATTCATTTTTCTAATTGGGCATTAGTAGCTGCTTCATTTTTTGATATTCGATCAGCACGAAATTTTCCAGAAACAGGAAAAATGATAAAGGAATTCATTGCAAAGAATAAAAAAAGTAAATTAGTTCTTTGTTTCGGTGCATCAAAACATAGTGTTGAAGAAAAAAGGTTGATTACAAGGCAAGAGCTTGATGAATTCTGTTTAGATAAACCATTAATAGTTATTTGTTATGACGGACATTCATGTATTGTAAACAGTCATTTATTAAATAAGCTTCCTGAAAAAATCCACAAAATGCGCGGTTTCAATAAAGATACCGGACAACTTTTTAACGAGGCTTATTATGCAGCAATGGATTTTGCCACGTCTTTAGTCCCAGTCTTAACTCTCGTTAAAAGCATTATCAAAGGTTATGATTTGCTCGCAGAAAAAGGTATAGGGATGATTCATCCGGTTGAAGGTATCGGATTTCCTAAGGATATAGATGTTACTTTAGTAAGTTTAATCGCAAGAGCACAAACTAAAAGAAACAGGTTTCAAACCAGACTGTTTTTCCAGACTATGGATGTAAAAAAGGTTATTAAGCGTAAATTGCCAAGAATTGGAGGATGTTTCGCAACAGCTCTTGATGGATGCTTTGGAGCATGTGATGCGGCTTTAAATTACCCTTATTCAAACAACCCGGATAATAAAGGCATTTTATTCTATAAAGATGAAGACGTGATCAAATTTGCCAAAGAGGCGAACAGGGCCGGTTTACAAATCGAAATACATGTTATCGGAGATGCTGCATCTCACCAGGCAGTAATGGCTATCGAAGAAGCCTTAAAAGATTTCCCAAGAGAAGACCACCGACATACAATTATCCATGCATGTCTAATATCCCCCGAAGATTTAAAAAAATGTGCCAAACTGGGAATCGGAATTACCCTTCAACCGGGCTTTTTGATCAGTCCTTTAGAGCCTGCAGAATATTTAGAAGAAATTATAGGTTCCCGGTTAAAAACAGGCTCACCGCTTCGAGACATTATCGATTCAGGGATACATCTTAGCAGCGGTTCTGATGCTCCTGTTACTCACCCTGATCCAATAGAAGCTATATATGGTGCATGCAATCATCCGTATGATCCAGAACAATCTGTATCTATTCAGGAAGCCCTGAAAATGGCGACGTATGAGGTGGCCTGGACCGGTTTTGATGAACATGAGCGGGGAAGTTTAGAACAGGGCAAAACTGCAGACATGGTTGTTTTGAATCAAAATCCTCTGAAAATGGATCCAAAAAATCTCCTGGAATTAAAGGTAAACCAATTATACCTTTCGGGAAAAACTTATAAACCGAAAATGTCGATTTTTAATATGATATTAAATGGCATTTTTGAAAGTAAGAAAAAAATTTAACTTCACTCATATCTACCCTGATCTTTTTCTTCACCACATCACATGGCTTCCACCACAATCTCCGTAAGATCCTTGACCGCAAGGTCGATCTTCTGTCTGCGGGCCCTGGTGGCCATGGTACGTACGCACTGCTGGCATGCGGTTATGACCATTTCAGCTCCCACATCTTTGATTGAATCAAGTTTCATCTGGGCAACCTGGGCAGAAAGCTCAGGGTCGGTCATCTCAACGTTACCGCCGCCCCCGCAGCAAACGGAAAGTTTCCGATTCATGGGCAGCTCCACGAACTTGAGGCCCGGAATTGCCTGAATCACCTCTCGCGGTTCCTCATACACGCCAGTATTTCGACCCAAATCACAGGGATCGTGATATGTGGCAACGACATTGATATCCTTCTTGAGTTTAATGCGACCGTCTTTGATTAATTCCGCTATCAACTGGCTGGAGTGCATAAGTTTCACATCCGTGTTATACATATGTTTCCATGTATGTAAACAAGATGGACAGGTAAAAACAACCGTCCCGGCCCCCACATCCGCTACCTTCTTCAGGTTATGTTCCTTCAATTCCTCCAGCTTTTCAGGCATTCCTGCCCCTACCAGGGGAAAACCACAACACCATTCATCACCGCCCAGAATGGTGAAGTCCACCCCAGCCCCTTGGAGGATCTTTGCCATGTTCGCGGGAATTTTCTGTACCATGGGGAAAAATGAGGCCACACAGCCGACGAAAAAGAGGATGTCAGCATGTTCCTTTTCAAAGGCATCCTCAGGCAGGTCTTTGATCAGTTCCTGCCATTCAGCACGGTCCTCTTGATCATCATCCGATATATTACGGCTCTCTTCCAGGGTTTTTACCAGCCGCTCTCCCACCTTCGGATAAAATCCTTCGTCCACCTGGCACTCACGGTTTTGAAAGATGAGGTCCTTTGTCTGTACGCTGGACAGACAGACTGCCGTACATGCGCCGCATCCAAGGCAGGTGAAAATGGATCTCTCCGTGTCTTCGCTCAGATCCAGCTTGTTCTCAATGGCAAACCGGGTAATGGCATTTCGACCTCTTGGGGAATAAGCTTCTGACTTTTTAACCAGATAGGTAGGGCAACTCGGCAGGCAAAACCCGCATTTATTGCACCTGGCCACCTCGTCGTATGACAATTTTTTTAACTGGACAATATTCATGGGAGACACCTCTTTTTTCGGATTTAGTGCTTCGGATTTCGGCCGTATCAGTCGATTTTCAGTCGACATTTTGAAGACACTGAATCACAGACAGTGGAGCCTTCACTAAAGTCCGCCCACAAAGCGTCCTGGACACATAACGCCAGACGGATCCAGTTGCCCCTTGAGCCGCTTCATGACAACAAAATCAGAACCTGAATTGCCCCAGACCTTCAGCCGATTTTTCACTCGGGTTGGAGCTCTCTGAATTATCATGTTGCCCCCAGCTTCACGGCTGCGCTCCAGAAATTGCCCCATGGCTTCGACGGCATTATTCATTAATCCATCGTGACCCGGATCCATAAGCAGGTTGATCAGGCATATGCCGCTTCCCGCATGGGCCAGGATGGCGTGTTCAATACCGTTCTGAGCCAAAGTCTTATGGGCAAATTCAAAAATGCCCTTCCATTCCGAAATACGATAATTGAGTTTGGCCTTGATAAGACCGGGGAATTTTCCTGTCAGAGTGGGATCCAGATCACTCACCGCGAGCCAAAACCGAAGATGTGCGTGTTCTTTGATGCTTGCATTGGTTTTGGCCCTGAAAGTCATTGCCATATCCTTAATATCGGTTACCATGCGCTCTACAGCGTCCTGAAAGGCCTCGAAGGCGACTGCCACCACGTATTTGTTAGGGTCGAATTCGGGTATGTCACCCATCCTTAAATTGGCAAATGAAGTGCTGTTCATGACTTCAACAGCAGCCGGAAGCAGGCTGGTTTCAAAAATGCGGTTGGCAAGATCGGAGGCATCTGAAAAAGAATCAAAGGAAAGAAGGAGTGTTTCCATTTTTTCAGGCAGGGGAAGGAGTTTGAATGTCATTTCGCACAGAATGCCAAGACTCCCCATTGAGCCAACCATGAGCTTTGATATATCATATCCTGAAACGTTTTTTACTGTCTTACCCCCGGCCCCCGCAATTTCTCCGTTGGGAGTCACAACCCTCACACCCAGGATCATATCACGGGGCAGGTTGTAAAGGAGTCGCCGTGGCCCGGCGGAATTTGTAGCCACAATACCCCCAATAGTGGCGGTGAGGCTGCAAGAAGGGTCAATGGGCAGGAAGCATCCGCTATGTGACCTGTCCGAACAGATTACCTCTTCCGCCTCGGTGGCAAGATCTTCCAGAGGCAGGTAGCACCGGTCTTCTTCAGTTGCCAGCCTTGCCTGTATGTCTCTGAACTTGACCCCTGCCTCCACCGTAATGGTGAGGTTAGATGTATCAACGTCGAGCATGTGGTTCATTCGGGAGGTGCAAATCACCAGATCCAACCGTTCAGGAGGGTTTCCCATGGACATCTTGGAACCGCTGCCCCAGGGGACAATGGCCAGGTCCTCTCGATTCGCAAATTTAACTACTTCCGAAACTTCCTGGGTGTTTCTTGGAAATATCACCGCCTTGGGCATCACACCGTCTACAGCATACCCGGCAAGTATATCAGGCTCAATCTTTATGAGATCCTCGCCTACGATTCCTGTGAGGCCGTTCACTATTTCTTTAGGATCTACCATGTAAAATCTCCTTGATTTCAGATAAAGGTTCACCGCAGAGAGCGCTGAGGTTTAATTGTGTTTTTCCATTGCCGTTCTCTCAACGGCAATGGAAAAAGTTATTTCTCTGCGGTCTCAGCGTCTCTGCGGTGAACTGTTATTACTGCACGCATGCGGGTTCGGGGATCAGCTTGCCGGGATTGATGATATCATCGGGATCAAACGCCTTTTTTATACTGCGCTCAAATTCCAGATCGGTTTCGCAAAAAATGAAAGATATTTCCTTCAGCTTTTCAAGCCCGACCCCATGTTCGCCGCTGATTGTGCCCCCTGCGTCAGCGCAAATTTTCAAAATCTCTGTGGATGCTTTGAGAACCCGCTCCTTTTCTTCAGGGTCCCTTTCGTCAAACATAATAAGAGGATGGAGGTTTCCATCACCTGCATGAAACACATTTCCAATGGGAAGGTCATACTTTTTGCCCACTTCAATGACCTTGGCCAGAACCTCCGGCAGCTTGGTACGGGGCACTGTGCCGTCACAACACATGTAACTGGGCCTTACCTGGCCTACAGCGCCAAAAGCTCCTTTACGGCCTGCCCAGAGCAAGTTCCTTTCTGTCTCGTCCTTTGCCAGCTTCACTTCCCGGACATTATTTCGCCTGCAGATTTCCATAATCTGCCGGATCTTCTCATCCATGCCCTCGGGCATGCCATCGAGTTCGATAATCAGCACGGCCGCGGCGTCTAACGGATATCCCGCCTTAATGGTTTCTTCTACCGCGCGCATAACCGTATTGTCCATCATCTCAAGGGTAGCAGGGACTATGCCTTCGGCAATAATGGCCGAAACCGTGTTGGCCCCGTCTTCAATGGTGTCGTAGACTGCCAGCATAGTCTTGACAGCCTCGGGTGCCCGCTCCAGTTTCAGCACTATTTTAGTCACCAGGCCTAGCGTGCCTTCACTGCCCACAAGAATACCTATGAGATCATAGCCAGGATTATCCCGGGACTCTCCGCCGGTCCACACCACAGTGCCATCATTGAGCACCACCTCCAGCCCAAGCACATGGTTCGAAGTGACCCCATATTTTAGACAGTGGGGGCCCCCTGAATTTTCAGCAATATTGCCTCCAAGTGTAGAAACCTTCTGGCTTGCCGGGTCAGGCTGGTAGACGAATCCTTTTTTCAGCACCTCAGTTTGCAGATCCAGGGTTATGACCCCAGGTTCCACTGTGGCCGTCCGGTTGGCAATGGCAATGTCCAAAATGCGATTCATCCGGGAGAAATGAACAATAATGCCGCCTTTTATGGGAATTGTACCGCCTGTCAGGTTGGTGCCAGATCCCCGGCCGAGTATGGGGATCTTTTCCTTATAGGCCAGGGCCATAATTTTTGACACTTCCTCAGTTGTTGCGGGCAATACGACTACATCAGGCATTGCTTTTTCCAGGGAGGCGTCATAACTGTAGAGTGCAAGGTCCATGTCCGAAGACAGGACATGTTCAGGACCTACGATTTCTTTCAAGCGCACTATTAGTGCTTGTTTTTCCATGATGGATTCCTCCAAACACAAAATTTTGACAATTTTACCTATCTCAAGGAGTTTTCGTCAAATGGAAAAATAGAGGAAACAATTAAAGGCAATTTTTTTAAATAAAAAAAGGGGTTGCTTAGCAACCCCTTTTTCAATATTCATTGGCAAATGGCAAAAGAGACTAACTGAGAATCAACTGCATCTGCTTGACCTCCACTTCTGCACCCATATTAGCGCAAAGGCTCCTAATTTCCCTTTTCTTTTCCAAGCCGTTCTCCTTAAAGGAAACAATAACCTCTTTGACCTTGTGTTTTTTGATAATTTCCTTAAGGTCTTTCTGATCTCCAAGGACAGGATACCCTTTGATCTTACGGCCATGTATCCTGGGATTGTCATCAACAAAGCCCACAAGAACCAGTCCGAGATCACGGTTGGCCTCAATCTCCTTCATGGTCATCTGCCCACCAGCCCCTGCGCCATAGATGAGAGTAGCTTTACCCTTTTTGTTTCCTTTGCGTATCCCTTCGTCCAGCAAGCGGAAAGAGAGCCTGGAAAGCGAGATGAGGACCAGCATGAGAACCCAGTAGATGGCGAAAACTGCCCGGGAGAAACTCTGGAAGCGATAAATGGTGAGAAGGATTAGAATGGGCAGAACTGTACCCACTGTAACTGCCTTGATATAGCCAATGAGATCCCTGAGTCCCGTGCTTTCCCATACACCCCGGTAGACACCCATAATGTAGAAAGACAGGATTTGACAGGCGATTACGATGGGCAGGGAGTTCAGAAACATATGCAAGTCTTTCCCAATGGATCCCTCAAAGCGCAAAAAGTAGGCCGTGTAATAGGCCACTGTAATCAAAATCAAATCCAAGAGGACTTCAAAGAGTCTTCTCCTGTAAGTAATCTCCACGATGACAGGAGTAAAAACCCCCAAACCATTGTTTGAGATGATGGATTCTTCTGGATAGACCTTAACCTTCGCGAGATAGATCCAGAAAAAGAGTACAAACAGGAGATAAAATACAGTCACGATCAGGCTGCTCCATATGCTGAAATATCGGATAGCAAGGGCAACCAGGCCGGAGGCCACGGCAAAGGCATACAGGACCAAAACCGCCTTTTTCTCTGAAAACCCTATGGCCACCATACGGTGGGAAGAATGATCTCTTCCACCCTGGGAGATTGGGCGACGGAATAGCTTTCGCATAAAGCTCACAAATCCCGTATCCAATATGGGGATGAATAAAATTAGGATAGGAACAGCAATTACTGAGAGCACATGCACAAAGCTTCCACCCCCCATCTGCTGGGAAGTTCCTGTCATTGTGAGGCAGGCCAGCACAAAACCAATGAACAGGCTTCCTGCGTCACCCATAAAAATGGAGGCCGGGTTGAAGTTATAGATCAAAAATCCCAGGATAGCGCCTAAGTATGCCGCACTTATCAACAATATGGGGCCTCCCGAGACAAGGGATTGGGGCCCCATGAAATACCATAAAAACAGAAATGCCCCGCAAATAAAGGCTATACCGGCGGAAAGGCCATCCATGTTATCCAGGAGGTTAAAGGCATTAGTGATCCCCACCACCCAGAGAATGGACAAAAACAGATTGACTGTCTTGGAATCAACCCACCCGAGACGAAAACCGAAAAACATCAAGATAGATGTAATGATTATTTGTCCTGCCAGTTTGTGCTGCGGGTCCATATTAAAAATATCATCTGCCAGACCCAGCGCAAAAATGGCTGAAGCGCACAGCATCATAGGTAGAAAAGGACGCCCATAGGTGGCCCAATCCGTCAATCCGGCGGCCAGGATCCATACGGTCAACGTGGCGCCATAAATACTAATGCCCCCCAGAAGGGCTGTGGTCTTTTTGTGCCCTCCATTGTCCTTTTGCACAGCCACCTTGCCGTACGCAATAGCAAGCCTCCTAACGAGGGGGGTCA
>JAKLQB010000866.1 GCA_022013615.1 Desulfobacterales bacterium
ATCTCCAAACCGGCGGACGAATGGTCATCAGCCACCCCATGGGTAAATCCTTTATCGACAAATTAAGGAAAGGGGCTCCGTTTCCCCTGGATGACTTCCCCGAGGAACCCGATGCCGAAACCCTTTTGGCGCCCTACGGTTTGGAGATAACGGCATTTGTTGACGAGCCCGAGCTCTATATCCTAATGGCTGTTAAAACTTAAATTAGCGGCCATTGTTCATCTATTATTCCACCGCTAATAAGTTATTATTGGCACGACGAAGCAAAAAAAGGGACTTATAGGATGTCCCCCTTCATGTTCTATATTCCTTCCTTTGGCCACCCATGCTCAAAAAGCGTTGTGTTTTTCTTGACGAGATAGCTGATTTCAGTTAATTTCCTCTAAGTATCTAAGATGATAGGTTTTTAACCATTTTTGGACAACAGCATGCCTGTCGGAGCATAGCGTAGATCCCGCTATCGGGGGCCTGTGCAATCCATACTGTGACACCGGAGGCGAACCATGCCTTGACCTATGTTTATTAGAGCTCCATTATCTCCAAAGAGACGTGGAGTTTTTTATTTATTTTGACCGGATTTGACAAAAATGTATGATGGACTTTGTTGAACGTTGAAAGCTTAACTTCGTCCATTTTTTTGGAGTTGCGCACGGTCTGCACAAACGTCCTCGATACCGTTGGTCAGAAGGATAAATATTTTTCGGTTTTTGTTCGGATTAAGGCCGGGTTTAAGGCATTAATAATACTGTGGAGATGACTTATGGATGAAAAAGTTAGAGAAGCAATCAAAAATGCCGTGAAAAGAGAAACATTTGCGCAGGCGTTGAACATGAAGTTGATTGAATTGGAAGACGGGCATTCGGTGGTGGAGATGATCTACACCCCGGAAAATATGAACAATATTTACGACCGGGCCCACGGCGGGGCATTATTCGGGTTAATTGATGAAGCATTTGAAACAGCCGGGCAGACCAAGGGCACCATCGCGGTGGCGTTGAATGTTAATATCATCTATGTCACCAGCCCGAAACCCGGCTCCAGATTGCGTGCTGAAGCAAACCGGGTTAGCGAAACCCAAAAAACGGCAAGCTTTGATATTAAGATTACGGACCAGGATGGTAACATCATCACCACATGCCAGGCATTGGCCTATCAAACCGGAAAACCCATACCTTTTCTTTAGTCAATTGAGATAATATGGGTCAATTTAAATTAACTACCTCGCATCAAGCTGCGGGGAATTAACCCCTGTGAGTCTTAGGAAGACTTGTCTGCCTGTGGAAGACTTGTCCGCCTTTGGCGGACTAAAACCCGCAACCCGGAATTCGAAACTCGTAATACAACAAGAGTCAAGAGTAGATTTATCCCGTTCAATGCACAGCCTATTTAACTGGGATCTGACCCCTTTCCCTTGCACATCATCAATCTTTCTTTAGCTATACGATCCGTGCTTAGTTACGTCTTATTCTGAGGCATGAAGTCTCTTTTCTCTATCGATTCTTTCGCGAAGCCACATTGCCATGAGTTGGGTGTGAGGTACGCCTTTCTTGCGAGCGAGTCGTTTTATCATCGACACATCAAAGGGGTCCATGCGGAGGGAGACCGGTTGACGGGCAGGGCGGGGAACCTTAAAAGGCTCTGCATCATTGAGCAATTCCTGAATCTGCTCAGGACTCTCTCCCGAAATAGCGGTGTCCCACTGGATGGCCTCTTTCTTGAGACCATTTCTTGTCTTTTTTGGAAGTTTGCTCATTTTTTTACCCTCTTAAAATAGGTTTTTTTGGTGGTGTTTGACATAGGAAAAGCTGTTACGCAGCGCCATACCCCGTATTGGGGATAGGGGGCCACGATAAGTTCGATACAGGTTCCGGAGGCGTCTGTACCCCACAGACGGTATCTATATTCGGCAGATTTTCCTCGTTTTTTCTTTTGCTTAACGGCCAGAGTCGGAAATGGCCCTTCACTGTAATACAACTCTTCAACCTGCTCGGGGCTCAAACCATGTTCAGCAATATGATTGATATTGTCTTCGTCCCAGTCAGGTACCAGACTTTTGTCAGGTTTAATCATGAGACAAATTTAGCGTAATTATTTGATTACGTCAAGTCTCTCGCTCAGCCTTTCCCGTCTAATCAATAGAAATAATTGTCTCCTTCCCTTGGATTATTGAAAAAATGCAATTTCTTCAAAAAAAGTTCTTGAGTTGTGACCGTATCTGTCAAAAACGTATGATAAACGTGAAAAAATGATCTCCTGAATGAATTTTAAGTGCGAATTGCCTTCGCCCTCAAGCGAAGCGGTCCTTCTCCCATCGACCACCAACGCTTGATAAGAGTTGCGTGTTTTTCTTGACGAAATAGCTAATATCGGTTAATTTCCTTTAAGTATCTAAGATGTTAGGTTTTTAACCTTTTTTGGAGAACAGCATGCCTGTCGGAGCATAGCGTAGATCCCGCTATCGGGGGCCCGTGCAATCCATACTGTGACACCGGAGGCGAACAATTCCTTGACCTATGTTTTTTAAAGCTCCATTATCTCGAAAGAGACGGGGAGTTTTTTATTTATTTTGACCGGATTTGACAAAAACGTATGGTAGACTTTGTGAACATTAAAAGCTTAACTTCGTCCGTTTTTTTGGGGAGTTGCGCACGGTCTGGACGAACGTCCCCCTCGACGTGCTCCCTCTTTTTCTGTTCTTTACATTTTTTCTTCTCCTTGACTTAAACCGAATGTTTTGCTTATACTTTCAACAGTGATTATTACCCACTATACGCTAAAAATACCCGCAGTAACAAGAAAAGCGGTTTGGAAAGATTGCAATTCCTATGGGGTTCGTTGAATTTTGGTAGCCATAAATGATATAATTTGGTTTGAGCGGATAGTCGAAAAACTTGCATGGAAGCACAATGTATTACCCTCTGAAGTGGAAGAGGTTTTAAACGGCGTTTGTAGATTCTTTCGAAAGGAAAAAGGCAAAGTTGAAGGAGAACAATTTGTATAATGCCCTTGGCAAAACGGAAGCCGGGCGGTTTTTGTCTGTCTTTTTTATCAGAAAGCTCGGAAACAAGGCTCTTATTATTACGGCAAGGGATATGAACAAAAGCGAGAGGAAAAGGTATGGGAAAAAATAAGAATATCAAAGATATGTCTATAAATGAGGCTTCTGATTATTGGGATGAACATGATTTCGGAGAATTCGATGATATTCGGGAGGTATCCGAAATACGATTCTCCTTGAAAAAGAAAAAATATGTGGGAATCGATGGGGACTTGTATGCTGTTATAAAAAACAAGGCGAAAACGCTAAACAAACCAGAAGATATCCTTATAAATGAATGGTTATCTGAGAAGGCGGGTACTTAAAGAATAAGTCCACTTCCTACAACCCCAATCCTCAATTAACGTCTTTTAATACCTCGTCTTTTGAAATTCAAGCTTTATGACCTCCCTTCTTGATGTACAATTTATAATAAAGCTTTTTAAAAATGTTCCATCCTTTTGACCGGATCTGTCAAACACCCCTGATATGATAAAGCCAAAATGTAAGTAAAAAGAGATCATCATAATGGAACATGTCATCAATGTAGGTTTAAAATTCACTAAAAAATCATAACATCAAGTAGTTGAATGAGTTATTTACTTATTGATGGACGTCCCGGAAAATCCCGGAAAATCACAATGATATGAATTGCAAGGCGGTAAAGTGGGGAACGGTTAGCTTGCCTTACAAGGTCTGGAAAAATATCGTGGAAAACCTGGTACCCATCTTAAACGATGAAGAAATTTCAATTGCTGCTGAAACCTTTCAAATTAAATTTGGTGGAACGAAAATAGAACATCCTCAAATCAAGGTCACGCGTTTGGATAAACTTGCTGTTGAGATTCCGGTGGATGCAAAACCAATAGAGATAGTGGAATTTGCTCTCCAGCATGATATGAGGACCTTGCGGGGTTCAGGGGCGTGGAAAACAATCAGAACATCTATAGATCAGGTGAGAAAGCAAACCGAAAGGGCCTGTATTCCTTTAAAAAAATATGGCGTTACCCCAGAAGACCTTGCAGATTTAGTGGCCCTAAAACGTGATATTGCGGACAATAGGCGTTTCAAGGATATTCTTTTTTCTCGTCACTAAATAAAAAAATCGAGCGAGACAACAAATGAATGATCTAATAAAGGCAAAAGGGATAATTTACGGCCTGGCTATAGGAGATGCCCTTGGACGGCCTACTGAATTTCTACCTTTGGATTCTATCAAGGTAAAATATGGGGACAGAGGAATCCAGGAGCTCCCTGAACCGGCCCTCTTTACTGATGATACCCAGATGAGTATTGCCGTTGCCGAGGCACTCATAGAGGCAGGCGAAAAGGATATTGAATCGATAATGCACGCCGTCAAGGAAGAATTCGTCAAGTGGTCTCATTCTCCCGATACCCCAAAAAAGGCTCCGGGCAGAACCTGTCTCACAGGCGTTGCAAATATGGAAAAAGGGATGCACTGGAGACAAAGCGGGATAGCCCGTTCAAAAGGGTGCGGATCAGCCATGCGGGCAGCACCCATTGGGTATCTCTACCAGCATGATCCCGAAAAATTAAGGGAAGTTGCCCATGCAACGGGAATATGCACCCATGGGCATCCAACAGCGGATGCGGCCTGTATTGGGGCAGCTTATCTCGTTAAGTTAGCCCTTGATGGTATTCAGCCCAATGAAATGATCTCTTTGCTCCTTTTATTCACAGAAGGGATTTCTAAGGAATTTGACGAAGCGATTTTTAAGATTAAAGAATGCCTTGATTGGGAAGATGAAGAAAAGGCTTTAGCAACTCTCGGAGAAGGTTGGGTAGGTGAGGAAGCGGTTGCATTGGCTCTTTACTGTTTGCTTAAATATCCGGATAGTTTTGAAAAAGTCGTAATCAGGGGGGCCAACACCAACGGCGATTCCGATTCCATCGCCTGCATTGGGGGCTCAATCAGCGGCGCTTATCTGGGCATTGGCGCTATTCCAGATCAATGGGTAAAGGAGATCGAGAAATCAGAATATCTAAATGACCTTGCAACACGCCTGGCTGAAAAGAAAGAAAGCTTGTGAAATGACAATTGGCAGAAAGACCCTGGAAGAATTATTTGACCCGCCTCTCACACTCCTCTTTGGATCGGTGGTGAAAAATAGTTAATTAATTGGCAATTGATATAATATGGGTGAATTTTGGTGAAATTCGATTGACAATCAGAACGTAAAGTATTAAAAATTTTAAGGATTACTAAAATCTCAGGCTATTTTAAGTAGTATCTGTTTCAGGATATCTGTTATTTCGTGCCCACCCATAAACCTCGTGAGGGCATTTTGAACAAGAGACAGAACATCATTCAAGCGGCTACCCGCCTTTTCGCTGAACAGGGTTTTGAAGGCAC